>NZ_JAGQCZ010000008.1:0-148651 GCF_024346435.1 Cyanobium sp. Alchichica 3B3-8F6
GAGTCATCCGCCTTCTCACATCAGCTTTGACGGCCTCGCTGTAGCGACGCATTGCTCTGCTCCATCAAGCCCCCTGGTGGAAAAAGTGAGCGGAATGGAGAGGCGTCAACTTTCCTGGCAGAGGGGGCACCAGCCGCCTTGTGCCGGACTTTCAGTCGGCCCTGGCGTCACAGCGGCCAAGCCACGGAGATCTGCGGTCACCGCGCTGTCGTCTATGAGGAAGCACGCCAGCGTCATCCACGACGCTGGTCACGATCCACGCGTTGCTGGCGTCAGCCGGAGGTGGTCTGGATCAATCCACCACCAGAAAAGATCGAACGCGAGCCGGTTACGTTGTCGATGGCTGCATGAACAGCAGCAGGGGCGTCATCTTTCCTGGCAGTCACCGGGGCAGGTGGTTAGGCTGCAGTTCTACTCAGAACTTCTAAACAGATACAGATCCTAGCAGACGCCCTTTATAGGTACTCAATACATAGACTATTGACTCATAGCACACACAAAGTAGCTCCGCCGACATCAAATGAATTGAGAATGGGTTTGCGCAATTCATCCACAGTCAGGCCAAAAATAATCCAGTACCATACTCACCCGAACAAGACTCTGGATCAATCAGACTAAATATCAGAAAAGAGAGGTCTACATTACAGGCTATTAGCCCAAGATCCGACCAAAAGGATCCAAGGTCAATTACCTCATCGAGTGTTATAACAAGCCCCATCTCCTCCTCGAGCACACGTACTACTGTCTGAAAAGGTCTCTGTCAACTTTCAATAAACCCAGCAAGTGCTTGACATATCTCAGTAGATGAAACGAGTCGTCTAGAGAGCATCATCCAGAGCCTCCAACTGGTAAATACGATAATACATATCCCCACTTCAGAGGACTCTATTATTGTTTCGGCTGTACAGGAGGGTAATCATACACTCGATGATCGCTTAAAGATTCGGGCAAACCCGTGAATAATCCGAACTTGGAGTTCTTATGAACCAGCCTACAAACAAGAAGCTTGGTGGTCCTGATTCATCAGACATGAAAGTTTTCATTGCCTATCGCGCACCAGTGACCTTAAGAATAGCGCCTGAAACATAACTTGCCTTAGTTGAACTAAGCCAACTGACTACATCTGCGACCTCATCACAGCGAGCTGCCCTTTTAAATGGTAGTCGCTGAAGATGCTGATCATCTAGATATTGATTCTTGCCTGAACTAATGACACCAGGGCTAACAATGTTAAGTCTAATTCCCAAATCCGCAAGTTCTCGCGAGTAGCCCTTGACAAAAGAATTCAATGCGCCTTTAGACGCTGCATAGATTGGAATTTGGATCCCACCATATTCTCCACTCTCAGAACCGATGATAGTGATAGCCTTTTCGCCGCTGGTTCTATGGATCCTAGAAACGTAGGAATGGTAAGCCTGGATTACCTTGACGGCACCTTTGAAGTTAACATCGAAGGCCTCATCAATATAAGATTTGTCTCCAAGGCGATTTACTTCGTCAAAAGGTTCTTTTGCCACGGCGTAAACAACTGTCCTAAGCAGACTGCCACTTTGACTAATGAACTGGAACAAAGAGTCTATCGAAGCCCAGTCTCTAATATCTAGCCTACATAGCTCCAGATTGCTTAACGCTGTCAATGACTTCGGCTCTCTAGAGAGATATGTAGCATATACTTTGCTATGCTCTAGGCTAAGAGATCTAGCAATAGCATGACCAAGAGAACTCGATGCTCCCACGATTAAGGCAGTACCTTGACTCATCGATCAGCCGACATTATCGAGGCTATTAATTAGCTTAAAACCCTTTCCTCTGATTTTATTATTAACTTTATATAAGCATATCTCGTCTGCATATCTCTCTGTTTTCAAGAGGTAGTTAGTTGATATACCGACTGCTTCTGCAGCAAGGACATCAGACGGCCTGTCTCCAATCATTATGCACTTGTTAATATCGACATCAAGAATGTCTAAAGCGTACCTAAACATTCCGGAACCTGGTTTTCGCCAGGAACTGTTGCAATTAGTTTTGGAGAAGATCGGATGATAAAAGCTGGAAAGAATCATGTCAGGCGTTGATTCCCCTAGCAGACAAAGCATATGAGTTGTAAGTTCAATATACTTATCAACTGATATGATTCCTCGTGGCACTGAAGCTTGGTTGGTCACTACGACAATTAGCATCCCAGCGTCTTTTAATCTCAGTATAAGCCTATCAATTCCGGGTACCAACTCAACATCTTCGATCTTGCTTATGTGTCCAACATCTTTTATGATAATACCATCACGATCAAGAAATAGGATAGAAGAACGCGCAATATCCATATATTTGGAAGTAATGACGCTTGCATTGTCAAGCGAGGTATATACGTATTCAGCCATCTAACGTAACCTTTCGATCCCTCGATAAGATATATGGGCTTTTATACAGACATATGATTGCATATTCTCGGTAAAGTATTCTTGCTTTTCAAGAGGCACGATGAACGCAAAAAAACCTCCTCCTCCTGCTCCGAGTAACTTTCCACAAGATGCGCCACTTCTTTTTGCAAGATCATATATTGCATCGAGCTTCTCAAGATGAGCTGTGCCTTCTAAGGTCTTTCTCTTTTCTTGCCAGCTGGAAGTAAGTAGATTAATGAGAAGATCAGGAGTAGCAGTTCCATTTAGTAATGAATCAGAGAATAAGTAGGCGATTTCACGAAGCCGATCAAGTCTATCCACCAGATATCGACTCTTTGGCATTTTCATTGAATGAACCTCTGATGATGTTCTAGAAATGCCACTATAGACGAGCATCAGCTGCTGATCTATCATATGTACTATAGGTTCATTATTATCTAGATAAATGGTAGAGAAGCTTGAATCCTGATTTATTCTGGTGACACCAAAGCCGCCCTGACAAACAGCAATCTGATCTTGAATGCCAACCTCTTCGTGAAGGACTTCTTGTTCGATTCGTATAGTCTCTCGAATTAACTCGGTTGACGTGATCTCACTATTGGCATATTCACAAAGGCCCTTAATCATACTTGCTGTAAAGGCAGACGAGGAGCCTAATCCAGATCTAGCCGGTAAGTCACCGACAGTATGTATCTCTAATCCGTCTGTCACTCCACTCTCACGTATGCATGCTCGAATACTTGGATGTGAGATCAAATCAATGTCGATCGCTTCTTCGATTAATGACCAGCATGCTCTATATTTGAAACCGAAGTATGGCAAAAGCCGACGTATCGTGACATAACAATATTTATCAATGGAAAAACTAACAACTCTCGTTTGTTTATCTGAGTAATACCACTCAAAGTCTGTACCACCACCAAATAGAGAAATACGGAACGGTGCCCTAATAATTATCATCTATCAACTCACGGGCCATCTTTACTCTTTGAGGAGTGCCAACATCTAGTATGTCTGAATCAACAAAAACAAAATCCGAACTAGAAGTATCAAAAAGGATGTCATCTAGTGCCAACCCTTTGGAGCGGTATGCATTGTGATAGCTTTCATATGTCCAGTTCCGACTTGCTACGAAAACACCAGAGTTCTGCAATGCAAATGTCTTTCCATTGATCTCGAAGATAACTTCTTTGTAGTCAGACCTCGTCTTATCTGGATTTGCCAAGAAGACACATGGGCTGTCACTAATTTGATTTATGTTATTAAAAGCAGCGCAAAGTGCATTCTGATCTAGAAAGAGTGTGTCAGCATTTGCAAAGAGACATAGGTCTATATCTGGGTATTTATCGAAGAAGAATTTCATTGCAGAAAGCTTGCCTGCCATCTTAGATTCTTCGCAAATACTGAAATGAACACCACTAAAACTATCACCAATAAATTGGAGTGCGTTGTAATTTGATGAGCATGTTAACAATACCAACCTAGGGAAAGAACTAAGTTTCAACAACTGATCTGATACTCTTCTCACCAAGGGTTTACCGTTTATATCAATAAAAGGTTTCGGAAGAATCTCAGAATCTCTAATTCGCTTTCCTTCACCACCAGAAAAGATTGCAACGCAGGGAATCTCTTTAATCATCGTTGCAGAAATACGTTTCCAGATCTACTAACTCTCTCTCTCCAGTAGTCAAGCAAATTAGACATTGTAGTTTCAAAACTAATGATCGGTTTCCAGTCCGTCAACTTTCGAAACTTAGATGTGTCAGGGATCTGAAGATCTGCGTCAATAGGTCGAAGTCTATCTTGAGCTACTCTACTGGTTAAGCCTTTGAGTGTTGAGAGCTTCATCAAAGAAGAAAGGATTTCGCCAACAGTGGCGGTAAAATCACCGCCAATATTAAAGCAAGAACCCTTTAGAATTCCATCCGTTGTGACGAGCAGATAGTAGGCACGAACCGCATCTCTTACATCTGCTATAGTTCTAACAGAAGCAAGATTTCCAGTAAGGATAACGGGTTCTATGTAACCATTTTCTGCAAGAGCAATCTGTTTGGCAAAAGTCGATTCCATAAAAACGTCTCCTCTCCTAGGTCCAGTGTGGGTAAACATACGAGTTGTTAGCACGTTCATATCAAATGCTTCAGCATAATATCTGCCAACCAAATCAGCTGTACACTTCGAAATTGCATAAGGTGATGCAGGGTGAAAGGGTGTATCTTCCTTGATTGGTACGTATTCTTTAGGGACTCTGCCAAAGACCTCAGATGAAGAACAATTATGGATAGTAGCGTTAGGGCAATATTTTTTACAGCACTCCATAATGTTTCTAGTGCCATTTATGTTGGTAATAAAAGTATCATCCGCGGAATCGAATGACGTCTTGGGATAACTCTGAGCGGCTAAGTGAAATACAATATCAAAATTGATCGAGCTAAAAACAGATTCTAGAGAACAGATGTCCCTTATATCACCGTAATGAAGTCTGATACGATTATATTCGTTGATAAGACTAATATGATTTTCAATATTGTCTAGGGATGATCTCCATCGGATCAAACCATGTAATTCCCAATCGGTATTTTCGACAAGGAAGTCAAGCAGGTGGGATCCCACCATACCAGTTAACCCAGTAATTAGTATCTTCTTTGTCATTGATTTTGCCTAAAGAAGTATTCAATCAGACTGCATGTCAGTCGTACATCGTCCTCGGTAATACCTTGATGGCAGGGTAGAGCAAATGACTGGGCATGAAATAGTTTGATCTCTTGTAGATTATCGGCAAAATGCTTAAACCTCTTGCTTACTGGTTGTAAACAAAAGTTGCCAGCCAAAAATGGTCTCGACTCGACTCTATTTTCAAGAAGATACCGTCTTAGGCTGGACAGTTCATGGTAATTTTTATCCTTAAGAAAGATAGGGAATCCAAACCAGCTTGACATTCCTCTAGAGTCGGTATTCATATAGCGAATATGCTTATTCAAAATCGGTGAATTAGATATAGTCTCTATATATAGGGACGCCGTTCTTCTCCTGGAGGCAATGTAGTCGTCAAGTTTTGGTAGCTGACTACATCCCATTGCTGCTTGTGGATCTGACATTCGGAGGTTATAACCAAGGTACAGAAACAAGAATGTAGGATCTATTTGATCTAGTCCTTGAATGTCAGACAAGTCAAAATCTATGCCCCTCGTCCAGCCATGAGACCTAATCGACAACATAACCTGATATAGTTCCTTGTTGCTTGTCGTTGTCAGTCCGCCCTCCAATGTACAGATGTGGTGAGAGAAATATGAACTAAATGTTGACAGTTCACCAAAGGACCCAACACACATTCCGCGCCATGTAGCACCCATGCTTTCACATGTATCTTCAATCAGAATCAAATTATAATCTTCACATATATCAGCAACTATATCCATATCCACTGGGTTCCCATATGTATGAATCAGCATTAACGCTTTAACATCATAAGGCTTGATGGCCTCTCTTAGCTTATTAAGGTCAATATTGAAGGTATATTTATCAATATCTACAAATACGGGCACTAGCCCGTATTGTACTAGTGGAAAAACTGTGGTTGACCAAGCTAGCGATGGAACTGCGACCTTGTCACCCTTATTCAAGCGTCCAGTCTGAACCAAGGCTGAGACAGCCAATAGGTTTGCTGAGGAACCAGAATTAGATGAAACACAATATTGAGCAGCGAATCTGTTGGCCGCCATTTCTTCATAACGCTTGTTATATTTACCAAGCGTTATCGAACCCTCTAAATATGCTCGCGTAAATTCGATGAGTTCATCTTTGCCTAGGGTTGATTCATGCAGACGAACGGTATTACTGCTCTCTTCTTTGTTCTGATAGAATTGATCTAGGACATCAGAGATTTGTGAAAGTGAGTTGACAACAGTAAGCAGACCCACCTCTTCATGTGTTAAGTAATTCATCAGAAGGGCCCCCGAAATTCGCTAATCTCTTTTGACTGTTCGATTATAGGAGCATGGCCCGGGCGTCCACTAAGCTTCATCAACGCAGCAGCAATACTGTTGGAATCTGGGTAGAATAGCTTCTCAAGACACCCTGCGGTTGGGCAGGGACTATCTGCATAACCAAGAACCATGACATCTCCTCTAAATCCTTTCAGAAATAAATCGGACACGATTGATTTAGCTATCGAGCAATTCAACCAACCATGATCAACAAACAGCAATTTTCCAGTTCTAGATACAGACTCGTATATCACGTCAATATCTGGATTTGAGATATTAACAATGGAGAAGTGGTCAACGGATAAACCTTGCTTAGCTAATGCCATAGTAGCCCTTTTTGATTCCAGACCCATGTGGCTCACTGAGCAGACTGTAATGTCTGAGCCTCTATCAACAACACTCACATTAGGGACACTATCTTCTGCTCTAATCACTCCTTCATACTTGTAGAGCATACGGTGTTCTATAACAATAGTTGGAACCCTATCCTTGAAAGCGTTTCTATAGACGTTATAGGCGTCGGCAGGAGTACTTGGGGCAAGTACCCTCAGTCCTGGTATATTTGCAAACATTGAATGAAAGCTCTGGCTATGTTGTGCTCCTTGCCCCCAGCTCCTGCCTGTAATGGCTCTCACTAAAAACGGACATCTCGTCTTCCCTTCGGACAAATAGCTTATCTTTGCACCCATATTTATTAGTTGATTCGCCGTAAGTAGTAAGAAGTCTGTTCTTTGATGAACGTGGATAGGTTTATAGCCCTGAATTGCCAAGCCAATACCGTACCCAGTAAGTGAATCCTCTGATAGTGGTGTGTCATAACATCTATGCCTGCCAAACCTATCGGGAAACCCTTTCAATGTCCCATACATAGCCTTGGGATCGTCCACACCTAGTCCATAGACGACTACCTTCTTATCTGCTTCCATCAGTTCTTCGAGAGCGGATTTTATCGCTTCAGCATATGTGATAGTTTGACGTTCAATAGTTGCGTTGCTCACTCTATACAACCTCCTTCGAAAGATCGTTAATATCTGGGTCAGGAGAATTGGAACATATAGTGAATATTGACTTAATCCTATCATAAGTTTTCTTGGCGTAAAGAATCTGTTCGGCTTTGCTTATCCCAAACTTCTCGCATTGGTTGAGTATATCACAAGTGTACCATGGGATAGCGTCCGACTCACTTCTGTATCCGAGATGCCAATCTGTATGTGTACCGACGTGTTCTGTCCATCGGTAGCACTCGACCCTGATAAAAGCGGGCCTACAATTATCTCGTACATATGCAACTGCTTTAGACAGAGATGAATCTAATAAAACTGGGTCTTTGTACGTTAAGTCCCACGACTCTATCCCAAAAGATCTCGCAAGGTCTGTGTAACTCTTCAACCCAGATCTGATTTCTTTTGGAGTATTGATTGCTAGACCATTGTCTTCGAGTACAAAGATTAGAGGAAGGCCAAATGTAGCAGCAATATTGATTGACTCAAGAACGCAGCCTTCCTCAATTGCGCCATCTCCAAACATCACTAGTGCAACTCTTTGATCACCGTCCCTTTTTAATGCATCGGCAATTCCACAAGCAACTGGCACACCTGTCCCTACGATCGCACTCGTCCAATACATTCCCTTATTAGGTACTGATAAGTGCATTGATCCAGCTTTTCCACCTGATACACCTCCTTTCTTGGCAAGTAGCTCAAGTATTAACGGCTCTAATTCGTCTGACAATGCAATAGCAAGTGCATGAGACCTGTAATTACCAACAATCTTATCACCCTGCTGTACAACATCGGCAATTAATACTGAGAGTAGCTCTTGACCAATACTCAAATGAACCGGACTTTGTATCACATCAGTGTCATACAAGTCTTGAACAACTCTTTCGAACTCTCTAATGAGCGTCACACTTTGAACAATCTGTATCCATTTTTGAGATATCATTGATACAACCTCTGCTCTAGTTCATGACAAATACAGTGGATAGCTAGGCCGTGCAGCTCCTGTATCCTTGGCACTGAGTCGGACGTTACTCTTATCATGATATCACATTCAAGACCCTGATCGAGGCCGGCGTTGCCGCAGAGAGCAACAGTCAGAATGCCCATTTTCTTACTTTGAATGATACCGTTTATTATATTTCTGGATCTACCTGAGGTAGTTAACGCTACAAACACGTCACCTGAATCTCCAAGTCCTTCCAGCTGACGCATAAAAATGTTTTCAAACCCATAGTCATTTGCAACCGCTGTAAGAATCGATGTATCTGTGCTTAGTGCCATGGCTCTTATTGGATCTCTTTCTATCATGTACCTTGACATAAGCTCGGCGGCAAAATGTTGGCTGTCTGCTGCACTGCCTCCATTTCCAGCTATCAGTATCTTATTCCCTCTCCTGATACATTCTTCTAAAGCATCACAAGTTTTGCCTATGACGCTGACAAATTGATTGTTTCTTTCAAGCTCACCAACTAGGTGACTTAACTCCCTCATCTGACGCTTTATTGAGTCTGAATACTCCCGAGACAGGTTCCTAGAGTTCGTGCGGTGGTTCATTGCGGATTGCGATACCAGCGATACGTCTTTTGGATCCCTTCATCAATTGTTGTTGTGGCTTGCCACCCGTAGTGTGTCCTAATCCTGTCGCAGCACATTTCTATCGTTGCATTGATATGTGGCTTGTCCAAATCATACCTGATACTAAGCTGGCGACCTGAAAGATCAACCATCCTTGTCACAATCTCGGAAATTGCCAAAGCACAACTGCTGCCACAATTAACTATTTCGTAGCCCGTCCAGCCTTGTCTTAGCGCTGCCTGTATAAAACGCACTAAATCACTCACGTAAAGCAAGTCTTTCTTCTCCGTTCCATCACCCCAGACACTTATGGTACCATCATTACAATCAAATATCTTTCTTACGGTCGCTCCAAAGAAGTGGCTCCTGGCTTCATCGAATTTGTCGTGTGGTCCATAAATGTTGGAGTGACGAATCGCCATGCATTGAATTCCGTACGTCATGCTATAGAACTCTAGCATCCGCTCGATATAAAGCTTAGTATGTGCTGCACCAAAATATCGTTTGTCAATTTTATTGAGATTTACCTGAGTTTCCTTTAGTGCTCCTGCGTTACTCTCGTACATGACAGAGCAACTCATGAAAATAATCCTCTTAACCCCTTGGGCGCATGCTTCAGCCAATAATAGACTATTCATTACTGCATTATCACATACATGTATATGTGGTCTCTCAGTGATGTCTTTACTGCCAGAAGTCACGGCAGCAGCCTGAATAATGGTATCGACACCATCAAGTAAGCTGCGTACCTCTTCTCTTTTTAGCAGATTTGCTCTCCTCCACTCAATTGAATCCTTCATCCCGCTGATCTCAAAAGGCTCCTTAATATTCCAATGCGCAACTACAACTTGGGGATTTGTTTTGCTCAGCGCTTCGAGTATGTTTCTACCGATAAATCCGGTTGCTCCACATACCAGGGTCTTCGACGTCATAGGGTTTAAAGCTCCGTTAAGCATAAGCATAGACGACTTTCAACTGCCAATATCGGCCTTCACCATTAGCACGACACGAAGGCTTGCAGCGTTGATCTCAGTTCCGCGACTGTAGTAGGCCCAAGTATTGCACCACTTATAATGTTCTCTCCTAATATTAGGCTTGCGACCAGCTCATCAAGGCTTGCCCTTTTGTTTTTAATACACTCTTGCCTGAATTCTGTTACTTCAGAACTGGCCTTTTCGAGTATACCTTGTATATGCCACGAATACCTTATATCCGCATGATTGAAATTTATTCTAGGCTCTCTACAGTGGATGGCATCGTACAATAAAGCCAGTATTCCGGAACCGTATATCGACCGTGCTATTATTCTTAAATCAGCATCTAAAGCGATCTTCCTTATCCTAGTGTCTAACCAGCTAAAGTTTCCTTGATAGACAAAGTCTCTCTCTTTTTTGCCCCACTTACAATCAGCCAAATCATTAGGCGATCTTAAGGCAATACCTACTGTTACGTCTTCTCCAAGAACTCTACGAATGTAGCTAATTATCTTTATGCAAGAAGATTGATCGCGAATCAATTCACTTGGGGGACTATGGATCAAAACTCTAGATATATACCCATCATGTATTTCCGCTATCTTGTCAACATCAGAATAAATATCCTGCAGACTGCTTTTAAACTCATTTCGTTGAATGTCTAGGCCTATCTTGCTGCATACCTTAAATGCAAGACCTTCTGTTCTAATATCCTTGATCAATTCGTCAGCCACACCATTTCCGTACCCTGGAGCTGTATCAACAAGTCTTATACCACTATTCCATGCTGTTTTAAGCACTTCACAGGCACTTGCTTTGGAGATTACATCATAGCCTGCTGTATCTTCACTTAATCTAGATAGGCCATACATGCCTAGTTCTAACGTTTTCATTTATTATTTCTCTTGAACTATGCGCAGGTAATCCCCGCGTTTATTTCCATACCAAACTACCTCTTGGAGCCACTCTTCCAGTCGCATCGCCTTGTCTGTAGCCTTTGTGTATACCAATGTCCCATCAGATCTCTTTAGATCTGAATATTTACCCTCAATTCTAGATGTAAATACCTCATGCGTATTCCACCTGTAATTGAATTCACTGTCTTCTATGTTAATCTTCTTATTGTCGTTTACCATCCACTTGTTGAGCGCTACAGCCTCCGAAATTATTTCCTCGACCTCTTGTGCTCCATAGAATTCAACAATCTCTGGTATACTGTCTTTCACCAAGCATGCGAGGTACGTCTTAATCTCTTCGTATAATTCTGTTAGCCCACCATATTCGCATAGCTCTATAAAAATAAGTTCATCTATTGGCCAATATATTCCCAGCCATTCTTTGCTGTATACGTACTCTGCACTACCATTCTGGATATTCTTAGCCTCTTCGATCATGCGACTATAAACGCCTGAAAGTACAGGGTAATCTTTTAAGTTGAGTATCTCGAGACCGGATATTATAGTCTTAAATGGCAGGCCCATGCCACCATTAACAACAGCTATTGGTATTTGGGCAATCTTATCAAAGTAGAGGAATCCAACCATCCAAGAAATTGCCCGAATTTCGCACCACTCATTTGCAGGTAAGCTCGATGTCTCTATTACCAATTCTTGCTCTTCCTGAACTGCAGATTCTTCTTCATTTAGGGAACCGTGCATGTTAACAATCTTTGTTGTAACTGTCTTTAATCCATACCTCTTTCTGTATTGCGTAGATGCCATCTCTGCATTTGGCAAAATGCTAAGATTATTGAATTGTATTCTTGAATGTTGCCCACTCTCTATTAGCTTGCATAGACCATCGATATAAGTTTCTCTAGTTTCTCCTGGAAGTGCTAAAATTAGATCAGAATATGTGGGAACTTTGTCTGCTATAAATCTCTTTTGCAGTTCAAAATAGGATTCGAGCTTAATATTCGAGCGTTTTATATTCTTCAGTGCATCGTTGCTAAGGGTTTGCATTGACAACGTTACGCCCTTGTTTAGCCCGTAATCACACAGTATTTTTTGAGTGAGATAAGACCTTTCTGTACTATTCTTTGTGTTTTGCACAGAAAGTGCATGTGGGTAACCTGTCCTTTTCTTGACTTCACCTACCATCTTAGCAATTTCGGGATCACGTGGAAACATCCCAAAATTTGCATCACAGCAGAAGATATATTCGATCTTATTACTACTGAACCAATTCATCTCTTCCTCAAGTCTACCATAATCAAACATGCCAATTTTCTTGGATGCCGTAGCGGATCCCCAGTCGCAATAGGTACATGTGAATGGGCACCCTCTATTTGTCTCCCATAAACCTATCCACTTCTCAGTACTGTTATATCTCATTGTGCGTTCTAGAACACCAGACAAGAATGGTGACGCTATAAGGGACAAATCACTAATCCTCTCAAGGTTGCTGTTCTTTACAACCTCATCATCCACCAGGTACGAGCTCGATGGCACTGTGTCTAGGCCTTGTTGAGATTGGATGGCTTCCAGTAGCTTACTGACTGCTACCTCACCCTCATTGTGTATCGCAATATCTATAAAACTATTTGTCTTAAGGAACTCTTCGGCGCTGTCTGGAACGGATGGCCCTCCAGCAAAAACAAAAGAGTTTTGGTTTCTTTCCTTGAATGCTTTTGCTACAGCCAGTGAAAGCTTAACATTCCATGCATACAAGCTGATTCCTAAAACGTCTGCGTTGCTAATTTCTGACAATATTGTATTTACACCTTCTCGCTTATAGATTATAGGCAGAAAACTGAAACCATCTGCAGCGCTTGAAGCGCTCTTAAAATAGGCTTCAAGTAGTGCCGCAGAGTACGGCAAATAATTTTGACCAGCAAAAGAGCTGTTTATCTGCAGCATTGCTACTTTCATGCCGACCGAGTCGCTGCTATTATGTTAGCATACACAAGCTCGATTGGCTCTGGTTAATGGCTTCCATCCATCATCCCAGTCTGCTGTTCACACGCTTTAACAATCCTTTCCTCGCACTGGAATCACCTAGGGAAGCTCGGATCAGCGAATGCTAATAGATCGCTCTCCCGCACTACGTTCAGCGTGGATATTTTTAGAGTGGATAACATTTATTTTCTCCTTCTCTGCTCTTACTCGTCTAAGTTATAAATGACATTTTTGCCAGTCATTGCGATGAGAGACAGTACTAGAAGCGCGACAAAGTCTGCAGTAGCGATTGATTAAAAGCCCTACTCATTTTCGTGGGGTCTATCATTGGCATGACATTGTAGCTATTCCTGAGCACTCGCCTAAGCGTTTCTTCTCGAAACATAAGGTTTCTTACCGAGTAACACAAATTTCACTTTTGACATTTGTGACCCATATTGTTTCTTATCTCACCCAACACTCTCTCAAGTGTATCGGATTCATGGCGACTGTCTATAGCTGTATAGGTCGATCTACTTATGTAACACTTCAAATGCGACTATCTAGCTATCCATCCAGATATATTCCGTAGCAAAAGGACAACAGCCTTGAATCAGGCCAGCGTCACTACTCATAGACTGCCTAAATCAATGCGGCGGCAGATTTGGCTTCATTTGCCAGGTGAAATAGTTGAGTTTGATGGGGATGGGTATATTTCGATGATCGTCTTGTCAATGCTAGACGTGAGCGCTTTGCGATGAGCTCGGATACGATCTGTTTAAATTGGAATGGTTCATAGTCGCCAGGGCTGCAGAGCTCGTGGGATCACGCCTTGGAGATCAAGCAACACCCCTTCACCAGGCAGCAGCTCTCGCCAGCAGTCCTCCGACATAGCGGAAAACTCCTTGTGGGCCACAGCGGCAATCACAGCGCCATAGAGGTTCCCTCCAGGAACCATTTCATGCACAGTAAGGCCATATCTGCTTAGAGCCTCTTCCGCATCCACCCATGGATCCACCAACACCGGCTCGATGCCATAGCACTGCAGGGCCAGGATTACATCCACCACCCGCGTGTTGCGAAGGTCCGGACAGTTTTCCTTGAAAGTTAGACCCAGAACCAACACCTTGGCACCAGAGATGACCTGACCGCGCCGCGCCATCTCCAGCACAAGCTGCTCCACGACCCAGCGGCCCATGCCGTCGTTAATCCGCCTTCCCGCGAGCACCAACTGGGGATGATAACCCAGTTGCTCAGCCTTGTGGGTTAGGTAGTAGGGATCGACGCCGATACAGTGCCCGCCCACCAGCCCGGGCCGGAACGGCAGGAAGTTCCACTTGGTGCCCGCAGCCTCGAGTACATCCCGTGTATCGATCCCCATCTGGCGGAAAATCATCGCCAGCTCGTTCACCAAGGCGATGTTCAGATCGCGTTGGGTGTTCTCAATCACCTTAGCGGCCTCCGCCACCTTGATAGTCGGGGCTAGATGGGTGCCGGCTTCGATGATTGAGCCATAAAAGAAATCCACCCAGGCTGCCGCCTGCGCCGTGCTCCCGCTGGTCACCTTGGTGATCGTGGTGAGCTTGTGCTCGTTGTCGCCCGGATTGATGCGCTCGGGGCTGTAGCAGCAGCAAAAGCCCTCATTGAAAGCGAAGCCAGACTCGCGCTCCAGAATCGGAACACAAATCTCTTCCGTGGCTCCTGGATACACCGTACTTTCGTAGATCACTACGGGTGTACTGGCTGATCGGCGCAGCTTCAGTGCATGGCCCACCGAGGCACTAGCCTCTACCAGCGGAGTCAAGTCCGGTCGCTTGGCCGAATCGATTGGTGTAGGCACCGTCACTACGAACACGTCGGCTTCTGCTAGCTGAGCGGGATCGCTCGTGAATTCCAACAACTGAGCAGCTTGCAGCTCCTCAGCACAGGTTTCGTTGGTACGGTCGATACCACGGTGCAGCTCCTCGAGCCGCTTCGAGTTGATGTCAAAACCGATCACCCGGCGCTGCAGTGACGCACCCGTGAGTCGGCAAAGCTGGGGCTTCGCAAACTCAACAGCAAGCGGGAGGCCCACATAGCCCAAGCCGACAATGGCGACGGTGCAGGTATCGAGAGGTGGAAGAGTTGTCGCCATCAAAGCGCTCGCAGTTGGTGCTGACAGAGGTTGCTGTAGAGGAAGAGGAGCTCAGACGCCGTAGAATTCGCGATACCAGCGCACAAACCGAGACACGCCGTATTTTATCGGTGTGTTGGGCTTGAAGCCTACCCAGGCCTCGAGCGCGGAAGTGTCGGCGGCTGTGGCAATGACATCGCCTGGCTGCATCGGTAGCAACGTTTTGGTGGCTGTGATACCCAGAGCGCTCTCCACTGCCTTGATGTAGTCGATCAGCGACGTGGGGTTAGAATTGCCTATGTTGAACACTCGGTGTGGAGCCCAGCTGCTTGATGGATCTGGCGCTTCCGGGTTGAATGTGGGATCAGGTTCGGCCGGTTTATCGAGTACCCGCACAAGGCTTTCGATGATGTCGTCTACATAGGTGAAATCTCGCATCATCTTGCCGTCATTGAACACCTGAATAGGCTCCCCCGCGAGAATAGCCTTTGTGAAGAGGAAGAGAGCCATGTCTGGCCGGCCCCATGGTCCGTACACCGTGAAGAAGCGCAGGCCAGTGGCCGGTAGCCCATAGAGATGACTGTAGGAGTGGGCCATCAGCTCGTTGGCCTTTTTGCTGGCTGCGTAGAGGCTAACCGGGTGATCTACCCCCTGATGCTCTGTAAACGGCAGGTTGGTGTTGCCTCCATAAACAGAGCTGCTGGAGGCATAAACCAGGTGCTCGACGCCCTGATGGCGGCAGCCCTCAAGCACGTTTCCAAAGCCATCGAGGTTGCTCTGGATATAAGCCGCGGGGTTCTCGATCGAATGGCGCACTCCAGCCTGGGCCGCCAGATTCACTACCCTATGAGGCTTGTGGGTTTCAAAGGCCGCTTCCACCGCTTGACGGTCTTCTAGGTCGGCCTCTATCAGCTGAAAGTGGGTGCTGGTGCGCTCTGCTGTGGCCTGCAGCTGGTCGATCCGGGCCCGCTTCAAGGAGGGGTCGTAGTAGGGGTTCAGGTTATCGAATCCCACCACCGGCGTACCCCGCTCAAGGAGCCGTGTGCTCAAATGATAACCAATGAAGCCGGCGGCGCCCGTGACTAGAGTAGTCATTTATGCACCGGGAAATAGTAAAGGTAGCGTGACATCACCCGACCTTGAGGCTCTTCGCCAAGTTGCATGGCTAATATGCGTCCAACCGCTGCAGGCCTGCGATGTGATGGCTCGTCCTCCGCGGGATAAGCCTCATACGCCCCCAGCAGCACTTCATCAATAGGAGACATCAAAAAACCTCTTCGTCCGGCAAGATGCGCATAGACGAAGGTCGGCTGAAGCAGACAACTGGATCTAACTACTAATTGCACAAATATGCAAAAACTGAAACAGCTTTTGCCCTTCTGCGGCACCGAGAAACTTTTCAAGACCATTTTCAGCATGCTCCTCAAGGCAAATGTATAATCAACCCAAAACAGGATGAGGAGGCCCTTCAACTGACATTACACCCTGGTTAAGCCGAATCACGCGATCGCAATTTTTCACCGTGCTGAGGCGGTGAGCAATAATCACGATCGTTAAATCCTTTCTCAGCCCATCAACTGCCTCCATCACGGCCTCCTCTGTGATGGTATCTAGAGCACTCGTAGCCTCATCCAGCACGATCACACTAGCCTGCTTGTAAAGAGCCCGGGCTATGCCGATGCGCTGGCGCTGCCCCCCGCTGAGCCGGATGCCCCGTTCCCCCACAAAAGAGGCGTAGCCCTCGGGGCGGCTTTCGATGAAACTAGCGATCTGAGCTTGATCGGCGGACAGCTTCACCCTTTCAAAATTTATCGCATGCTGTGGCACACCGAAGGCAATGTTTTCGGCAATCGAGCTATCGGCTAGATAGATACTCTGGGGCACATGGGCCACAGCCACCCGCCAGCCAGCCAGGCGCTCGGCATGGGTTGAATCGTGCAGATCCAACCCATCCACCAGCAGCCGGCCACCGCTGGGCACCAGCAGGCCCATCAGCACATCCACCAAGGTGCTCTTGCCGCTGCCGGTGCTGCCGATCAGGCCAATGCGCTCACCGCGGCGGATCTCTAGATCCAGGCCCTGCAGCACCTCGGGCAGCTCAGGGGCGTAGCGAAAGCGCACAGCCTGAAGACGCACGCTATGTTGCAGGATAAGGGGTTCGGCAACGTCCTGTTGTTGGGGCAGGGGTTGCTCAAGGAGCTCGATCACCGCAGCCATGCTGGCTGTCCAGCTCTTCAAATTGGCCCAACCGGCATAGATCTGTTGCAAAGCGGGCAGCAGTCGCTGGGCTCCCAAGGCCAAGGCACCGAGAAGGGGGATCACGGAGGAACCACTGCCCCGCTGGAGCACCAGCAGCCCTCCCAGCGCCGCAATCGCCACCAGCCCCAGAGCCTCAAGGGCATAGCGCGTAAACGTGGAGAGAAAGACGTTCTTGCTCTCGAGCTGACGTTGCGTGCGATCGGCACGACGATAGAGCTCCAGATAGGAGGCCTGACTACCATCAAGCAACACATCACGGATCGCACCCAGGGCTTCCTGCAGGGCCTTCACCCGCTGATTGGATGCCTCTGCTATTCGCGCACCGTTCTGCTGCAGCCGGCGCCGCGACGTGGCCGCCACCAGGCCATAGGCAATGCCAAACAGCCCCGCGGTTGACACCGCCACCAGCCAATCGATCAGCAGCAACCCGATCAGCAAGCCAGCTGCCACAACCAAGGACGATATGATCTGCAGCACCACATTCAGAGCCTGCAGCGTGTTCACGATATGGCCGGTGAGCGCTGTGATCAACGTGCTGCTGTTGCGCTGCACATGCACCTGGTAGGGCTGATACAGGGTGCGTCGGTAGACCTCACAGCTCAGATCAGATCCCACACCCGCCGCCAGCCGGCCGTTCAGCCACAGGTTCAGCAACCGGATCAGCGCCGCCACCACTGCCGCCAGGGCAAAGGCAGCGGTGGCCGGCAACACCAGCTGCTGTGGCTGGTTGTAGCCCACCCGGAGGGCCAGTGCCTGAATCAACGGCTGCTGCCACAGCTGCTGAGGGTTGCTCAACACAGCCAGGAACGGCATCACAGCCCCGAGAGACACAAGCTCCGATAGGCCACTAGCCAACATCACCAGAAGTAACCCAGCCAGTTGAAGGCGGCGGCGGCGGCTGAGGTAGCTCCAAATCCTGTGCAGCAGACTAAGGGTGGAGGGTGGTGGATCAGCAACCATCAGAGGCGAACGAAATGATCGGTAAGGGCCTGGCGATAAAACGCCACGGTGCTCGCCAAACCATCCGCCAGCGGGATGCGGGCCCGCCAACCCAACGCCGCCAGGCGGCTGACATCCAGTTGCTTTTTCGGGGTGCCATCAGGCTTGCTGCTATCCCATTCGATCGCACCTTGGTAGCCCGTAGCAGTGACCACCGCCTCCGCCAGATCGCGGATGCTGATGTCCACGCCCGTACCCACATTCAGGTAAGTGAGCCCACCCGGGTCCGGGCTCCAGTGTTCCAGAGCAAACAAGCAGGCCTCTCCGAGGTCGTCCACATGCAGAAACTCGCGCAGGGGTGAGCCCGTACCCCAGCAGGTCACGCTCGGGGCGTTGGCCTCGGTAGCCGCGTGGAAGCGGCGGATCAGTGCCGGCAGCACATGGCTGTTGGTGGAGTGATAGTTATCGCCCGGCCCATAGAGATTGGTGGGCATCAAGCTAATTGCATCAAAGCCGTGCTGGATGCGCAGTGCCTCGCAAAGCTTGATGCCGGCGATCTTGGCAATCCCGTACCACTCGTTCGTGGGCTCCAGTGCTCCAGTAAGCAGCGCCTCTTCCCGGATCGGCTGCTCGGCGAACTTCGGGTACATGCAGCTGCTGCCCAGAAACACCAGACGCCGCACCCCAGAGCGCCAGGCTGTTTCGATCACATGGGTCTGGATCTTGAGGTTCTCGAGCAGAAAGTCTGCCGGGTAGCTGCTGTTAGCCTGAATCCCCCCGACTTTCGCAGCCGCAAGCACTACAACTGTTGGTTGGTGCTTGGTAAACCAGGCATCCACGGCGGGGCCTTCGAGCAGGTTGAGCTCAGAGCGGCTGGCGGTGAGCAGCTGGTAGTAGCCGGCGCGCTCGAGGGCGCGGCAGATGGCGCTGCCAGCCATGCCGCGGTGGCCGGCCACAAAGATGCGGTCGGCGGGGGTAAGCAGCGGGGGCATTGCACAGGTCTCATCCATCGAAAAACCGATCAAGCGCTGTGCAGCGACACGTCGCACAAGCAACCGACCAACAAAGAAGCAAGAGGTTACGGGTCTGAGGCACGTCCATTGAGTTCAAGCGGATCTGCAGCAGTGCCTGCGCTGTAGGGCCGGCTTACCCTGCCGCGCAGCGATGGCCTCCAGACAAAAGTGAATCGCACCGGGGGCGAGGTCCAGCAGATTGCAGAGGAACTGATCGGCGCTACTCACTCAGTTGCCGCACGTCGTGAAGTCGCAGCCGCCTGTGACGTCCCACCATCACTTGCGATTCGGCCTTGTGCTCGATCAGCCGGCTCGGGGTGAGAGCGCCACTTAACCGTCTTCCAGGGGCAAAATCGTGCGAGTGAATCCCGCCTGACCCAGAGGTTGGGTGAGGTTCACCAGCTTCCCTTCCACCCGCAGGCAGCTCAGCGGTGCCGAACATGGGGTGTTGGACCAGAGGGGCACTGATCTGGGCTGAAACCCTTGCGGTCGCTGTCGGAGCAGAACCGCTATCGGCCATCAGTGGCTCAAGGCAGCGTTCCGGCTGGATCACTTGGGCTCAGCAGGAGGCCAAGCCCGTCATCCTCTGGTTCCGGCGCGGTTCTGAAACTTGGCTATGGCGGCGAGCCAGTGGCAGTCGGTCCGCTTTGCGTGGAGCGTCAGGTGTTGGCGGCCAGCCAGGTGGTCAGGTCGGCCTGGGCCCGAAAGTCGAGCAAGGCGTCGGAGAGGGCTTCCAGTTGCTCCAGCGGCAGCGACTGGATTTGGGTGGTGGTGGCTTCGCTCAGGGGGGCCGCAGCGTCGGTGTCTTCCGGCTGCTCCAGCTGGAGCATGCGCCACTGCATCTCCACGTAGTCGCGGGCGTGACCCCATTCGCGCAGAGAATCAAGGTTGCCCATGTAGAGGCAGGCATCGAGGCCCTCATGGGTGCGCGCCAGGCCGCGGGTGATCTTGCGGGTCACAGACGTTTCGCCGCGGCGCGGGCTCTCATGGTTGAACAGGATGCCGTTGCAGGCATACATCCCGTAGGCCTCGCGGTAGTTCACCGTGATCCAGTAGGCGTAGAGCTTGGCCACGCCGTAGGGGCTACGCGGATAGAAGGGGGTGGACTCCTTCTGCGGCACCTCCTGCACCAGGCCGTAGAGCTCGCTGGTGCTGGCCTGGTAGATGCTGGTTTTCTGGGTGAGCCCAAGCATCCGCACCGCCTCCAGGATGCGCAGGGTGCCGAGCGCGTCGGAATTGGCGGTGTATTCCGGCGCCTCGAAGCTCACGGCCACATGGCTCTGGGCGCCGAGGTTGTAGATCTCATCGGGCTGCACCTGCTGGATGATCCGGATCAGGTTGGTGCTGTCGGTGAGGTCGCCGTAGTGCAGCACCAGGCGCGGGTCGCTCTCGTGCGGGTCTTGATAGAGGTGATCGATCCGGGTGGTGTTGAAGCTGCTCGAGCGCCGTTTGATGCCGTGCACCGCGTAGCCCTTCTCCAGGAGGAGCTCCGCCAGGTAGCTGCCGTCTTGCCCGGTGATGCCGGTGATCAGGGCGGTTTTGGAGGGGGTGGGGGGCATGGGGTGAGGGAAAGGTCTTCTGGGCTGCAGATCGTGCGGAGTTCAGCGGCTCAGGGCGGCGCTGAGGAGCGGCGGCACCGGGAGCTGTTCCGGCGGGGGGAACGGGTGGGGCAGGCTGATGATCCTGTTCCCCCATCAGCCGCAAGCGCCACAGACTCGGTGGCCCCTGCAGCTGATGGCTCAGGGAGGGGGAACTGTTGAAGAGGTCACCCTTTGCCCAGATCGGCCATGCTTGGGCTCCTTCCCCATCCCGGCGTGGCGCCAGCGGCTCTCCTGGTTGAAAGCAGCCTTTAGTGGAACCGTCGAATTCCAGCTCGATCCCCAACACCCTGCAGGGCGACCCAGAGGGTGTCATCGATCTGCAACCCCATCTTGGTTCTACAGCCTGTACGAAATCAAAGAGGGCCAGCCGATGGGAATCGGGCCCCAGCTCAGGCGTTGGTGGCCAGCCAGGCAGCCAGGTCGGCCGGGCTCTGGAAGCGGAAGTACGGGGTAATCACCAGCACTGCCCAGCGCCCATCCCAATGCTCATCCGAGCTCAGCCTGCCATGCGGTTCTTGGAGAGATCCATCAAAACCGCGCCACCTGAAAGCCCATGCTGGCGGCGGCATCAGCCATCACCCCATCGGCAGTGGCGAGAACCGACACACCCAGATCCGCAGCCACCGTGAGATGCAGTGCATCCAGGGTGCGCAGCGGATGTTCCGGATAACGCGCGATCAGGTTCGTTGCTTCGGCAAAACGCGCATCACCCACCGCAGTCCGCAGCAGCCAGCCACGATCGATGTCGCCGAGGAGGGCTGCAAACAGCAACGACTCAAGCTCAGCCGAAAGATCGCCCATGCGGCGACGGCGGCTCAGCAAGGAGCGCATCTCTGTGACCGTAAGGCTGCTGATGACAGCCGATCCGAGCCCCTGCAGAAAATCGACAAACGCCTCAGATCCAACTTCGTTGAGGTACCACTTCGCCAGCGCGCTGGTGTCGAGATAGGCGCGTTGCTCAACGCTCATCGCGCTCAGCGCGGATCAGATCAGCTGAGCTGCATCCAAGCAACGGCATCCGCTCGCGCAGCTCGGTATGGTCGGGACGCCGGCGTTGCGGGACCATCGGCAACACCCGCGCGATCGGCTCGCCTCGCCGGCTGATCAGCAATTCACCCTCCGCAGCAACCAGCTCCGCTAACTGTCCGAGGCTGGCTCGCATCTCTCGGATGTTGAGCTCCTTCACGCCTGCACCTCCATGTGCTGCAACTTTAGCGACTGCAGCACATGCATCGCCTGTCGTTAAAGCCGCACCAGCTGCTGCGCAAGCCCAGGGTGGCCAGGCGGCTCACGTCCAGTTGTTTCTTCGGGGTGCCATCGGGTTTGCTGCTATCTCATTCGATTGCGCCTTGGTAGCCCGTGGCGGTGGCCACCGCTTCCGCCAGCTCGCGGATCGTGAGGTCCACTCCGGTTCCCACGTTGAGGAACTGGAGGTCCTGCGGCGCCGGCTGCCACTGCTCCAGAGCGAACACGCAGGCTTCCCCCAGATCGTCCACATGCAGGAATTCCCGCAGCGGCGTGCCCGTGCCCCAGCAGGTCACGCTCGGGGCCTTCGCTGCAGCTGCCTCATGGAAGCGGCGGATCAGCGCCGGCAGCACGTGGCTGTTGGTGGGGTGGTAGTTATCGCCCGGCCCATAGAGATTGGTTGGCATCAGGCTGATTGCATCAAAGCCGTGCTGGATGCGCAGCGCTTCGCAGAGCTTGATCCCGGCGATCTTGGCGATCGCATACCACTCATTCGTGGGCTCCAGCGCTCCCGTGAGCAGCGCCTCCTCCCGGATCGGCTGCTCGGCGAATTTCGGATAGATGCAGCTGCTGCCCAGAAACAACAGCCGCCGCACCCCCGAGCGCCAGGCCGTTTCGATTACATGGGCCTGGATCTTGAGGTTCTCCAGCAGAAAGTCTGCCGGGTAGCTGCTGTTGGCCTGGATACCGCCCACCTTGGCGGCGGCGAGCACCACCACCGTGGGTTGGTATTTGGCAAACCAGGCTTCCACCGCGGGGCCATCAAGCAGATCGAGCTCAGAGCGGCTGGCGGTGAGGAGTTGGTGATAGCCGGCGCGCTCGAGGGCGCGGCAGATGGCGCTGCCGGCCATGCCGCGGTGGCCTGCCACGAAGATGCGGTCGGCGGGGGTGATTAGGCAATCCATCAGCTGATGCCTCCCGCTTGGTCCACAAGTGGACTAAGTTGGTTTCCGATGGATCCGCGCCCCATGGCCAAACGTGTTGTGAATGTGCATGAGGCCAAAACCCACTTTTCCCGCCTAATCGATGCCGCCCACGCCGGCGAAACGATCCTTGTGGCCAAAGGAGGCAAGCCCTGGGCGCGCTTGGTGCCTCTCGAGCAGCCTCCCCCGCGCCGCCAGTAGCTGCTGCTGGCACCTCTCCCGGAGGAGGAGCTTGCTGCCTTGGAGCAGCCTCTCCTCTGACCTTGCCCGTGATGACGCCGCTGTTGCTCGACACCCATGCTCTCCTGTGGTAGCTGGCTGAGCCGGATCGTCTCTCGCCTGCCGCCCACGCCGCCATCAGCGATCCCGCCAATTCGGTATGTGTGAGCGCCGCCTCCGGTTGGGAGATCGCCACCAAGGTGCGCCTGGCCAAGCTGCCAGCGGCCAGAGAATTGCTCGATGATCTGCCCGGGTTGCTTGCAGCCCAAGGGTTTCAGCTGTTGCCCTTCACGTGCACCCTTTGATCGTTTGCTGGCCGCCCAGCGCTTCAGGCGTTCCCCTGCAGGCTTCTCTGGTAGCGGCATCAGCCCTTGTCTCCAGCGGCGGCCACGGCCGATGGATTGGTGGTGGCATTGGCGTCGCTAGAGCGCTCAAAAACAGCCTTAGAGGTTCTGCTTCAGCCGTTGGCGGCCAGCCAGGCGGATAGGTCGGTCGGGCCCTGGAAATCGAGAAGGGCGTCGGCCAATGATTCCAGCTGCTCCAGCGGCAGCGCCTGGATCTGGGCGGTGGTGGCTTCTGAGAGGGGGCCGCAGCGGCGCTTGAGGAGGCGGAGGGTCATTTTGGCGGCTTCACTGGCCTTTCCCTCCTGCAGGCCCTCCTGCAGGCCCTCCTGGCGGCCCTCGGCCAGCCAGTCCTGCGCCGCCCTGGTGTGGCGCAGCTCTTCCATGGGAATGCCCGCGATCACCATGATCTCCTCGTTACTGAGTTGGGGAAGCCGTTGCATCAGCATAGCCAGCACAACCTTGTCAAGATCAGGCCGGCTGGCAAGGATCTCCCTGCTGCTGTTCGGCAGCTCGCTTTCTGGGCGGATTGGCAGCGTGAGCTGGTTCAGGAAAACCTGAAGGGCCTGGGTGGGGCCGAGCTTGAGACGGTTGTGCGGCGTGATCACCAGCACGGCCCAGTGCTCCACCCGGGGGTGCTGCTGCAGAAAGCGGTAGGTCTGCGCCGCCAGGCGGTGGTTAAAGCCTGGATCGGGGTGCATTTGCACCTCCAGCAGCACTACTGGGCCAAAGCACGCCGTCGAGGCGGTGGCTCAGCTCCTTGAGCTCAAGGGCCTTAAATCGGTAGAGGCTGTCGCCGGGAGCTGAGGGATCGAGGCTCAGCGTGTTGGCGGCGCCGGCCGAGCCCGGCAGCAGCGCGCGGATCAGGTCGGGGGCGCTCTGGAAGACGCGGTAATACCAGCGGTCGGTATTCAAGGTTGCGAGCGCTGGCTGGCGAAAAGTTAGCCGCGGCTTGGGGGGTGGGGCTGCAGCCCGTGAGGGGGCTTGTTGCGTGTGGAGCCTCGTTGGCGGGTGGCGGCTGAGCAGTTCGTTCGGGCGAGGGATCCTGGCGGCTCAAGGGGAAGCCCCTCCAAGAGGCTTACGGATTGAGGAGCTGGGGCCTCAGGCGTTGGCGGCTAGCCAGGTGGCCAGGTCGGCTGGGCCCGGGATGGTCAGTGGCCAAGGCCCACAGGAAGTTGCTGCTTGATCGGTTCTGCCAGCAGGCGGCCCAGGGCTCCTGGATCGATGATGTCGAGGCAGAGCAAGGTAGGACCGATGAATTCCATGGTGTAACCGTCTCCCTCCACCACCAGATCGGGGATGCCCTGGAGGGTTGGATGGCGAAACAGGATCGCGCCGGTGTCTGCATCCACCGACTGGCGCATGCTCCGCAGCTGATCCGGCAGGGTCAACGGTTCAGAAACAGCCATCGGCCTCCGGCCCGGCGGGCCTCCACGGTGCGTTGATCGGTTGGATACACCGTAATCACCCTGGCGTCATCCGGAGTGAGCACGGCCACCCAGGGACGATCCAGAAATTCGAACACCCGTGCCCGGCTGCCGCCCCGGTTGAGATCGAGAAAGGTCTCACCGCTTGCAAGGGCGTCTTGCACAAGCTCGGGGTTGACGCCATAGAGCGCGCATTTATCGAGGGCGTGTTGGCTGAACTGCATGGGAGATCAGCCAGTCGGCATCCTTCCAAGAATTTGGTTGCAGGCTGTCTTCCCTGTTGCCTCCAGGGTTAACTCGATCACCTCACGCACACGCTCCATCAGCTCGTCGAGGGATCGTGCCTGGGTGTGGCAGCCCGGCAGGCTCGGCAGCGTGGCCACGAAAAAACCTTCGGCGTCGCGCTCCACCACCACATTGAATTGACGCGTCATGACCCGTGCTGGCGATGGTTTCAGGTTAGGGCTGCAGGCCGTGCAGGGGCTGGCGCGGGTGGAGCCTCGTTGGCGGCAGCAGGCCGAGCGTTTCGTTCGGGCTGGGGCTCCTGGCGGCTCGGGGGGAAGCACCTCCAAGAAGCCCTATGACGGCATCAGAGCAACGAGTTCAGCATCCTGGATGTCGCGGATCAGCCGATAATCGTCTATCAGATCTGATCGATCCCTTCAGGCCGCCCAGATCTCAGCCAGTTGCAGCGTCAAGCCGGGGAATTCGGGGGAAGCGGTGAGAACCGCTGGATGTTCAAGGCGCTGCGGATCACGAGCCGGATGCCACACCTCAACCGAGCGCTCCTCAGGCAGAAACAGCCAGCCGAGGCGGGCACCGTTGCGCTGATAGGCCGCCATCTTCTGGCGCAACGCGTGCACACCTCGTGGCCCCTGATCGCTGGGGCTGGCCAGTTCCACCACCAGGTCTGGGCAGAGGGGGGCGAAGCGTCGACGCTCATCGGCGCTGAGGGCCCGCCAGCGATCCAGGCGAACCAACGAGGCATCGGGGCTCACCACCGAACCGTCGGGCAGCCGAAATCCGCCTGAGCTCTCAAACACTTTCCAGTCGCCGCTTGCTTTGGCGTACTGCTGGAGCTGAAACAGCAACTCACTGTTGCGTCCGCTGGTTTCACTGCCCGTGGGCGTCATCGCGATGACACGACCATCCGCGGCCAACTCAAGCACCGCCTCACGGTTCTCAGCGCAGACAAGCTCGAATTGCTCAGGCGTGAGACGCAGCCCTGAAGGAAACTTCAGCGGCAGCACATCCGGAGTCGCGCTGGGGGTGAGCGTCATCGTTGATGGCCTACACCTCCCCTACGCTAGCTGGAAAGCGCGACGCGCAACGTCGGCAGCGGTGCAACCAGCGCTGTCGCGGGTTCTGAACAGGGTTGCGGGTTCTGTACAGGCTGTACGGAATCCTGGAGGGTGGTGATCGGCGATTGGGGCTGCAGATTGGAGCTGAAGCTTCGGGCCCTTGCGATCAGCGTCAGGCCCCGCGATCGGCCGATTCAGCTGTTGGCGGTCAGCCAGGTGGCCAGGTTTGCCGGGCCCTGGAAATCGAGCAGGGCATCGGCCAGGGCTTCCAGCTGCTCCAGCGGCAGGGCCTGGATCTGGGCGGTGGTGGCTTCTGAGAGGGGGCCGCAGCGGCGGTTGAGGAGGCGGAGGGTCATCGCTGCGGCCTCATCTTGGCGGCCCTCCTGGCGGCCCTCTGCCAGCCACTCCTGAGCAGCGCGGGTGTGGCGCAATTCTTCGTGGGGGATACCAGCAATCACCATGATTTCCTCCCTGCTGAGCTCTGGATACCGCTGCATCAGCATAGGCAGCACGACCTGCTCGAGATCAGGGCGGCTGGCCAGAATCTGCTGACTGCTGGCCGCCAGTTCACTTTCGGGCCGGATCGGCAGGGTGAGCAAGTTGAGCAGGGGATCCAGCGGAATCCTGCGGCTCAGCTCTTCGAGGTTGATCCACGCCACCTGGCGCAGGAACAGCTGCAGCGCCTGGGTGGGGCCCAGGCTGAGCCGGCTGTGGGGCGTGATCACCACCACCGCCCAGTGCTCCACCTGGGGGTGTTGCTGCAGAAAGCGGTAGGTCTGTGCCGCCAGGCGGTGGTGGAAGCCAGGATCTGGGTGCATCTGCACCTCCAGGAGCACCACCGGAAACGCGGGGCTGCCGGTTTCCCCGCAGCCGGTGCTCTCCCTGGGCCAAAGCACGCCATCGAGGCGATGGCTCAGCTCTTTGATTTCAGGGGCTTCATAGCGATAAAGGCGGTCACCGGGTGCTGATGGGTCGAGGCTCAGAGCTTCTGAGGTGGGCTCCGCACCGGGCAGGAGTGCACGGATCAGGTCCGGGGCGCTCTGAAAGACGCGGTAGTACCAGCGATCAGTGTTCAGAGGATGCGAGCGCTGGCTGGCGGCAAGGTGAGTTTCTTCGGGGTTCGTTTATGGGGGATTAAAAGCGCGCCACTTGAAAGCCCATGCTCGCGGCAGCGTCAGCCATCACCTTATCGGCCGTGGCCAGAACAGACACACCCTGATCGGCAGCCACTGTGAGATGAAGCGCATCAAGAGTGCGCAGCGGATGATCTGGATAACGCGCGATCAAGTTCGTTGCTTCGGCAAAACGCGCATCACTCACCGAGGCCTGCAGCAGCCAGCCACGATCGATGTCGCTGAGGAGTGCTGCAAACAGCAACGACTCCAGCTCAACCGAAAGATCGCCCATGCGGCGCCGGCGGCTCAGCAACGAGCGCATCTCCGTCACCGTGAGGGTGCTGATCACGGCCGACCCGAGTCCCTGCAGAAACTCAACAAACGACTCAGACCCAACTTCGTTGAGGTACCACTTCGCCAGCGCGCTGGTGTCGAGATAGGCGCGTTGCTCAACGCTCATCGCGCTCAGCGCGGATCAGATCAGCGGCGCTGGATCGAAGCAGCGGCATCCGCTCGCGCAGCTCGGCATGGTCGGGACGCCGGCGTTGCGGAACCATCGGCAGCACCCGTGCGATTGGCTCTCCTCGCCGGCTGATCAGCAACTCACCCTCTGCAGCAACCAGCTCAGCCAGCTGACCGAGGCTGGCTCGCATCTCTCGGATGTTGAGCTCCTTCACGACTGGGACTCCATGTGCTGCAACTTTAGCGACTGCAGCACATGCATCGCCTGTTGTCAGAGCCGCACCAGCTGCTGCGCCAGCTCCTCGCGAAACAGCGCCACCGTGCTCGCCAGGCCTTCCGCCAGTGGGATCCGGGCCCGCCAGCCCAATGCCGCCAGCCGGCTCACATCCAGCTGCTTCTTCGGGGTGCCATCGGGCTTGCTGCTGTTCCATTCGATTGCGCCTTGGTAGCCCGTGGCGGTGGCCACCGTCTCCGCCAGCTCGCGGATGCTCAGGTCCACGCCGGTGCCCACGTTCAGGAACTGCTGGTCCTCAGGCCCCGGCTGCCACTGCTCCAGAGCAAACACGCAGGCCTCGCCGAGGTCATCCACATGCAGGAACTCCCGCAGCGGTGTGCCAGTGCCCCAGCAGGTCACGCTCGGGGCGTTGGTCTCCGCGGCCTCATGGAAGCGGCGGATCAAGACCGGCAGCACGTGGCTGTTGGTGGGGTGGTAATTGTCGCCAGGGCCGTACAGATTGGTGGGCATCAGGCTGATCGCATCAAAGCCGTGCTGGCAGCGCAGCGCAGCGCACAGCTTGATGCCGGTGATCTTGGCGATGGCATACCACTCATTCGTGGGCTCCAGCGCACCGGTGAGCAGCGCCTCCTCGCGGATCGGCTGCTCGGCGAACTTCGGGTAGATGCAGCTGCTGCCCAGAAACAGCAGCCGCCTAACACCGCTGCGCCAGGCCGTTTCGATCACATGGGTCTGGATCTTGAGGTTCTCCAGCAGAAAGTCTGCCGGGAAGCTGCTGTTGGCCTGGATGCCGCCCACCTTGGCGGCCGCAAGCACCACCACCGAGGGCTGGTGCTCGGCAAACCAGCGCTGCACAGCGTGGCCGTCTTCCAGATCCAGCTCGGCGTGGCTGGCCGTGAGCAGGTTGGGGAAGCCCGCCCGCTGCAGCGCCCGGCAGATAGCGCTGCCCGCCATACCGCGGTGGCCGGCCACGAAGATGCGGTCGGCAGGGGTGATCAGGGAGGGCATGGCGAAAAGAACCATTTCAGTGGGAGCGTGATCCTGGGGCCGCAGGTTCTGCTGATAACTACGGAAGCGCTGTTTTCTGCAGCCGTTGGCCAAGCGCTGGATGCCCTAGCTCAGGTCATGAATCACCTTGCTGGCTGTCTGCAGGCTGTGACCACTCTGCTCAAGTTCTGCCATCACCATTGAGGGGCTGGCCAGTGCCAGTCACAGATCTAGATCTGGCAGATCGGCTGTGACTCTCATGCGTCCAGCAGTTTGAGCAGCACTGAAGTAGTGACGTGAACGATTCCGTACAAGCTGTACAGAATCCCGAACAGCCGAATCAAGACCCCGTTTCAGGCGTTGGCGGCCAGCCAGGCGGCCAGGTCGGCCGGGCCCTGGAAGTCGAGGAGGGCATCGGCAAGGACTTCCAGCTGCTCCAGCGGTAGGGCCTGGATCTGGGTGGTGGTGGCGCCAGTAAGTGGGCCGCAGCGGCGGTTGAGGAGGCGGAGGGTCACCTTGGCTTCGCCGCGGGCTTCGCCTTCCTGGCGGCCTTCTGCCAGCCAATCCTGTACCGCCCTGGTATGGCGGATCTCTTCTCGGGGGATGCCGGCTATCACCATGATTTGATCCTCGGTGAGTTCAGGAAATCTTTGTACCAGCATAGGCAGTACAACTGTTTTTAAATCAGGGCGACTGGCCAGGATCTGCTGACTGCAAGCTGCCAGTTCGCTCTCGGGCCGCACCGGCAGGGTGAGCAGGTTGAGCAAGGGGTCGAGATTGGGCTGCTGGCTCAGCTCCTCAAGGCTGAGCCACACCACCTGTTGTTCCAAAAACACCTGCAGCGCCTTGGTGGGGCCGAGCTTGAGGCGGTTGTGGGGCGTGATCACCAGCACGGCCCAGTGCTCCACCTGGGGCTGCTGCTGCAGGAAGCGATAGGTCTGCGCCGCCAGGCGGTGGTGGAAGCCTAGATCCGGATGCATCTGCACCTCCAGCAGCACCACGGGAAACTCGGGGCTGCCGGTTTCGGCGCAGCCAGTGCTTTGGCGCGGCCACAAAACACCATCGAGGCGGTGGCTGAGCTCTTTGATCTCGAGCGCCTCAAAGCGATAGAGCCGATCGCCGGGGGCGCCGGGGTCGAGGCCCAGCGGGTTGTCGGCGGCGGCTGAGCCGGGCAGGAGGGCGCGGATCAGGTCGGGGGCGCTCTGGAAAACCCGGTAGTACCAGCGGTCGGTATTCACTGGCTGCGGGCGCTTGCTGGCGAAAAGGTAGCCGCGGGTTAGGGCTGCAGCCCGTGCGGGACCTGGTGGCGCCGGGTGTTGCTGGCAGCAGGAGGCTGAGTGGTTTGTTCGGGCTGGGACGCCTGGCGGCTCAGGGGGGAGTCAACCGCCATCACCATTTGGGCGCCTCTGTGAATCTGTACAGCTGTACAGACTCCAGCACAGCTGCAAATCAGAGGGGGCGCCTGTGAGGGTGCCGCTGCGGTGGTTGAGTTGGCGGAAGGTGACCGCGCCCTGGGTTGCAGCAATCGCGGCGATCTGTCCATCAGCAAAGCCAGGCCGCAATCCCGGTGCCTCAAGGCGAGCGCGCTGTTCGCCATGCCAGAGCGCCGCAGCACTGTCGTAAGGCAGCACAGGCAGGCCGCTTGAGAGCAGGTTCTGCAGATAACTGCGGAACCGCTGTTTTCTGCGGCCGTTGGCCAAGCGCTGGATGCCCTAGCTCAGCTCATCAATCACAGCTCGGCCAGCACCACGGCATCCGGCCGCTCCCGCATCGGTTCAGACAACACGTTGGTGTCGAGCAGAAAGGTCACGCCAGCACTCTCACCACCCCGGTGCGGAATGAGGGGCAGGCCAGTGCCAGTCACAGATTTAGATCCGGCAGATCGGCTGTGACTCTCATGCGTCCAGCAGTTTGAGCAGCATGGGGAAGTATTTGCATCTGCATAGGCAGCACAAACTTGTCCAGATCAGGGCGGCTGGCCAAGATCTGCTGACAGCTGGCCGCCAGCTCGCCGGGAAACACCCTCAGACGCGATGCAGCGACACGTCGTAAGCAGGCCAATGGGCGTCCAATGACAACGCCATCAGACCCTCCACTTGGGCCTGGGCAATCAACAGGCGGTCGAAAGGATCGTGGTGCACCAGAGGGAGCTGGGCAGTTTGAATCGCATGACCATCCAGCACAGGCAAAAGCAACGCAACAGCAGCGAGGCTCTGATCACGAAAGGCAGCGGGTGCCACAGGCAGCTTGCCCAGGCGATGCTTGATAGCCACCTCCCAGATGCTGGCGACGGACACCACGCAAGGGCTCGCTGCCATCAGATCACGGGTTTCGGCGCTCAACCGGGGATCGTCGAGCAGCCACCAGAGCATTACCTGGGTGTCGATCAGCAGGCGCATCAGCTGCCAAACAGCCGTGCAACCTGCTGATCCACAGCCTCACTGAAACCGGCATCCACATGGGCTGGCACGAGAGCGGGCGAGGCAGCAGCCAGAGCTCCAGGCCGCTTCAAGCCGGTAACCACAGTGCAGGGCACTAACTTCACTTGAGCCTTGCCATGGCTGGCAATAATCACCTCCTCCCCAGCCAGGGCTGCTTTCACCAAGCGCGAGAGCTGGCTCTTGGCATCGAGCATGTTGACCTGCACGATCAACAACCTCTTTTGTTAGCTAGCTTAGCCAGAAATGGGCATCCGGTCGTCATGGCTGGGTCCAGAGACAGCGGCCCACCCGCTGCACATGAGCCTCCAGATCGGCGGGCAGCTCGTGGCGCAGCACTAGATCCACCTGCCAGGGAAGGCACAGATCATCCACGGCGTTCAGCAGCCGCAGTCGATCGCTGTGGCTCAGCTGCGGGGCCTCCAGGCAGAGATCAAGATCAGAGCCTGGCTGCTCACGCCCCATCGCCCGCGAGCCAAACAGCCAGATGCGCTCTACCTGCGGCTGTGCTGTGAGCACGGCCAGGAGCCGCTCTTGCGCCTGTGCCGGGATGTTCATGGCGCTTCCTCCTGAACACGTTGCTCCAGCCGGCTGCGCAACTGCTGAAAACAGGGCAAATAGCAATCGATGATCTGGGCCCCAATGGCATCCGCCGTGGCGCGGTTGTAGGTATGGCTGGTGAGATTGCGGTCTTGAAGCATCAGCATCCAGGCTTCGCCGTGCTCGATCAGGCCCAGACGGAAGGCTTCGCGCAGGGTGTCACGCGATCCCAGCAGGGAGGTATCGCCCTGGCTGCGCAGCAGATCACGCAGGGTGTTCCAGGCGAGCTCGTAGGTGTATTCAAAGGCTTTGATCAGCCCCTGCTGCTCGCGTTCATTCAACGCCGGAGGCTCCAGGAAATCCTCCAGGCGATCCAGAGCCTTGCAGTAATTGCTGAAGCGCTGCTGCCAGCGGATGTCATCCACCATCAGCCCACGCCAGCTGCGTTGGTGGGTGGGTTTTCCATGGAGCCCACCACCGCGAAGCCCTTGCGGCGCAAAAGGGCCTCCTTGGCAGCCTCTTCTTTATCGGTGGCAACCATCTCGGCCACCAGTTCCTCAAGCGTTGTGGTGGGCGTCCAGCCCAGTTTTTCGTGTGCCTTGCTGGGATCACCGAGCAGGGTTTCCACCTCGGCCGGGCGGAAGTAGCGCGGGTCGATGCGCACCACTACTGCTCCTGTGTCGGCTCGGCGGCCGATTTCAGCGACGCCGCTGCCTTCCCAGCGCATGGCTCCCCAACCCAGCTCACCGGCCGCCAGCTCAATGAAGCGCCGGACCGATTCCTGCCGCCCGGTGGCGATCACGAAGTCTTCCGGTGTGCCGGGTTGCTGCAACATCCGCCATTGCATTTCCACATAGTCGCGGGCGTGGCCCCAGTCGCGCAGCGAATCGAGGTTGCCCATGAACAGGCACTCCTCCAATCCCTCATTGATGCGGGCCAGGCCGCGGGTGATCTTGCGGGTCACAAACGTTTCACCGCGCCGCGGGGATTCGTGGTTAAACAGAATCCCGTTGCAGGCATACATCCCATACGCCTCGCGGTAGTTCACCGTGATCCAGTAGGCGTAGAGCTTGGCCACCCCGTAGGGACTGCGCGGATAGAAGGGGGTGGTTTCCTTCTGGGGGATCTCCTGCACCAGGCCGTAGAGCTCGGAGGTGCTGGCCTGATAGATGCGGGTTTTGGCCGTGAGGCCCAGCATCCGCACAGCCTCGAGGATCCGCAGGGTGCCGAGGGCATCGCTATTTGCGGTGTACTCCGGTGCCTCGAAGCTCACCGCCACATGGCTCTGGGCGCCGAGGTTGTAGATCTCATCGGGCTGCACCTGCTGGATGATCCGGATCAGGTTGGTGCTGTCCGTCAGATCCCCGTAGTGCAGCACCAGGCGCGGGTCGCTCTCGTGAGGGTCCTGGTACAGGTGATCGATCCGGCTGGTGTTGAAGCTGCTGGCCCGCCGCTTGATGCCGTGCACCGCGTAGCCCTTCTCCAGCAGCAGCTCGGCCAGGTAGCTGCCGTCTTGGCCGGTGATCCCCGTGATCAGGGCGGTTTTGGCTGCGGTGGGGCTGGAGGTCATCGGGGTGAGGGCAGGGGCTTAGGGCGGCGCTGAGGGGCGGCGGCACCGAGCGGCGCACGTGAAGGACGACGGTTACCTTCGTCTTGATTCTGTACAGCTTGTACGGAATCCAACAGGGCCAACCGATGGGAATCAGGCCCCTGCTCAGGCGTTGATGCCCGCAGGCGTTGTGGGCGGTGGCGCTGAAGAAGGTCCACCTCATACCCCTACCAGGAAGCTGCTGCCGTGATGCGGGGCTCATCACTGCCCGCTAAGGCGTGGGGATCCGCCGCCTGGGCGGTGCAGGGCGATCTCCAGCACCGTTTCCAGCCGGATCACCCGGCCGTTCAGGTCGTCGAGCCGGCGTTGCTGCTCCTTCATCAGCCCTGCCATCTCTTCCACCTTGTCGTTCATTCGGATCACGGTGGTGAGAGCCGAGAGAATCCGATCTGTGACGCTCATGGCTGGGCGCTCAAGGCTGGGGCTTCATTAAGGCTGGGGCTTCATCAAGGCAGTGCGCACCTCGGCCAATGCCGCATCCAGGGTCTGTTCTGCTCGGCTCGTACTGAGTTGGAGCTGATTCAGGGCAGCTTCGAGTGCTTCCGCTTCAGCGAGAGCACGGGTATCGGCCTCGGCGTTGCGTTGGGTGGCATTGCGATGGGCGTAGGCCGCTCCTGCCTCACGGAAAAACTGGCCGAGCGAGAGTCCAAGGCTATGGGCCCGATTGGTGTAGGCAGCTTTTTCTGTGGGTGTCATCAACACGGCTACTCGCTCTGTGGCCCGCTCTGTGACTCGATCTCGAGAGAGCCCTGGATCGTTTCGAGCCGCCATGAACACCTGTGCATGATCAGCACATGGTAAGGCGTTCGCGGGAGAGCACTGCTTGCAGAGGAGCGGGCGCTCCGCGCAGGAGTGCGCCCACGCGCAGGTCTTCATCGAGGCTGGGCCAGGGAGACCACTAGCGCTCCAAGGTGCAATTCAAGCCAGTGACTCGCTCACCTGGTTTAGCCATGAAAGTTCCTAAATGCCTTCAGCGTTGGGGAAGCAAAGGCGAGAAACACGAATGACCGGAAGGGCTTTGAACACAGCAATGCCCATGTACGGAGCTCGGACGGGAGCGGCGCTCAACCATCTCGAAGCGCCTAATCCAACCACATCAAGGGCAGAAGTGCCGCCCACCCCCCCCCAAAAAAAAATATGCACATTCCGCATAAATCTCAGAACAGGGATCTCCCTGGCTGCATCCGGTGCCCTGGCTTATGGTCGCCCTGAGCTCAAGCTGCTGTTCTTTTGCACCGCCCATCTCTCTGCAGCATCGGATTGACCCTGGCCCTGGCCGCCCTCCAGGCCCCATTGGCATGGGCTGGTCCCACCCAGGGTTCATCCCCAGCAACGTCCAGCTCCGCCAGGGCCCGCGTCACCTACAACGCCTACATCCTCGGCCCCGGCGACAGCCTGCAGATCGAGCTTCTCGACATCCCCGAGCTCAGCGGCGTGTTCACGATCGGGCCCGACGGCACCCTGTATCTGCCCAGGCTGCGCTCCCTCTACGTGGAAGGGCTCTCCGTGCCAGAACTGAGCTGGTTTCTTGCAGAGCAGTTCCGCAGCTTCGTGCGCGAACCCCAGGTGTTCGTCAATCCAGTGGTGTACCGGCCAATCCGCGTGTACGTCGGCGGCGAAGTGGCACGTCCTGGTTATTACACGCTCACCGGCGAGCAGGTCCTTCCTGAATCAGCCAGCGGATATACCCAGAGGCAGAAGCCCACTGAGGTGGTCGAAATCAATCCGCTCGTGGCACCCCAGTTGAGCAGTCGACCGCTGCAGCTGCCCACCGTTTTTGATGCCCTGCGCGCCGCGGGCGGTGTCACCCCCTACTCAAACCTGGTTGAGGTCACTGTGACCCGGCGCCAGCCACTCAGCAGCGGCGGCAGCAAGGTGCGGGCCAACCTCGATTTCCTCTCCCTGATCACCCAGGGCGATGAATCCCAGAACATCCGCCTGCTCGATGGCGACACGGTTGTGGTGCCTAAATCCACTGTGGTTCTCCGTGATCAGTTCTTGCGGGCCGCTGAAACCAACCTCTCTCCTTACCAGTTCGAGGTGTTCGTGAGCGGCCGTGTGAAATCACCTGGCCCCTTGGTAATGCCCCAGGGATCCAGCCTCAACCAGGCCCTGGTGGCTGCAGGGGGCGTGCAGCTGCTCCGTGGCAAGGTCGAATTTGTCCGTTTCGCGCGCAACGGAGATATGGACCGCCGTCAATTTGCTTACAACCCCAACGCCCCCAGCGATGCCCCTAGCAATCCGATCCTGATGACCGGCGACATCATCCGGGTTCAGGATTCCGCCCTCTCCGCCAGCATCGGGGTGTTCAACGAGCTCACCGGGCCCTTTGTGGGGATTTACTCCGTGTACGGCCTATTCCGCTGATGACCAGCTCCCCCTCCCCGCTGGCCGCACCCAGCCCCACCAGCGACGACGAGATCGACCTCGCCCAACTCGCCGCAGCCCTGCGCCGCCGCTGGCCCCTGATCGCCAAAGTGGCGGGCGGCGCCTTGTTGGTCTCCGCCCTCTATGCCTTCCTCTCCCCGAAGGTGTGGGAAGGGGAATTCCAAATCGTGCTGGCCAGTGGCGGTGGTGGTGGTGGCGGCCTCCTGGCCCAGCTGGCGGCCGCCAATCCGATGCGGGCCAACCTGGCAGGCATGGGCGGTAGCGGCAGCAAAGATTCCCTGGAAACCGAAGTGAAGGTGCTGGAAAGCCCCTCGGTCCTGATGCCCGTGTTTGAGCTGGTGCGCAGCAGCAAGGAACGTGCCGGCAAAGATATTTCCCGCCTGCGCTTCAGCGACTGGCGCGACGGCAACGTGGAGATCAAACTCGAAAAGGGCACCTCGGTGCTCAACATCACTTACACCGACACCGATCAGGACTTGATCCTGCCGGTGATTCAGCGCATTTCTAAGGAATATCAAGATTATTCCGGTCGCGACCGCCGCCGCGACATCGCCCAGGCCGTCGATTACCTCAAAAAGAGCATCGCCCAGCTCAGTCCCAAAGCCGAAGCCTCGATGCAGCGGGCCCAGGCTTTCGCCCTCAGCAATGGTCTGGGGCTCAGCGACGGCATGCCGGCCGCCGGCACAGACCCTGGGGGCCAAAGGGCCGGGGGAGGGTTGGCTGGCTCGGTGGAAGCCAACCGCCAGCTGGCCCAGGCCAAGGTGCTGCTGCTGCGCCAGCAGCTCAGCGATGCCCGCTCCGCAGGCAACAACGTGCTGTTTCAGGCACCCCAACTGGAGGCCAATGCTGAGCTTTACAAGCAGTACCAGGCCAGCGAAGTGCGCTTGAGTGATTTGCGCAGCCGCCTGCGCGACAACGACGAGCTCGTGCGCAATCTGCAGCGCCAGCGCCAGAGCCTGATCGCCACCCTCAACCGTCAGACCGTGGGCTTGCTTCAAGGCGAACTCGCCACCGCCGAGGCCGCGCTGCAGGCCTCCAGCCGCCCCAAGGAGGTGGTGCTCAAGCACCGCGAGCTGGTGCGTCAAGCCCTACGCGATGAAAAAACCCTGATGGAGCTGGAAAACCAGCTGCAGATCGCCCAGCTCGAGCAAGCCAAGCAAACCGAACCCTGGGAGCTGATCTCCACCCCCACCCTCCTGGATCGGCCCGTGGCGCCCCGCAAGGCCCGAATCATGGCCTTGGGTCTGCTGGCGGGACTGGTGGCCGGCAGCGGCGCTGCCTTGGTGGTGGATCGCCGCAGCGGCCGCGTGTATGCCGACGACGAACTGCAGGGCCTGATCCCCGGCCCCCTGCTGGCCCGTCTCGATGGCTCCAGCAGCGAAACCCTCCAGGCCGATCTGGCCCTGCTCAGCCAGGGGGTGCTGGCCGGCAGCAAGCAGCTGGCCCTGATCCCCCTGGGCCTTCCGCCCCATGAGCCAAAGCTGCAGCAGCTGCAGGCGATCCTCAGCCAGCAGTTGCCTGGCGCCGAGCTGCACTGCGGCACCGATCTGCTCGCCGCCGGCCGCTGCGATCACCAGCTGGTGGTGACAGCCCCCGGCGCCGCCACCCGCCCCCAGCTGGCCCAGCTGCGCCAGCAGCTCGAGCTCCAAGGCCGCCCCCTCACCGGCTGGCTGCTGCTCACGGCCACGTCCACCAATGCGGCCTGAGCGGCGCGCGGCCACCCTCGCCGGCTTCGGCGCCCTGAGCCTGCTGCCCCTGGCCGGCGTGGCCGCCGAACCGGTGCAGTGGCAGCCCCTCCCAGGCCCCACTGCGCCAAGCTCCACCACCGTGCCCTTTGAGCCAGTGCCGCCCGGGCCTGAAGGCAAAAACGCGTCCCCCAGCTGGACTCCCGTCGACAGCCTCCAGGCCCCGCTCGCCCCGCCCAGCTGGGAAGCGTTACCGGAAGGGGCGATCCCGCTCGATGGGGCCAGCCCCACGCCGAGCCCCCAATCCGCTGCGCCCACGAGCTTTGCGGAAGCGGAAGAGCGCCTCGCCAACCTGATGCCCACCTGGAGCGATTACCTGCTCCTGCTGCGCCTCGGCCAGCTGCCCACTGCCGTGCTGCCCGACACCGGCGGCGATCAGATCAGCTTCCAGCAGGTGAGCCCCGGCGATGGCGGCGCCGCCGGCGGCTCCGGCAACCAAAACTACGCCGCCCGGCTCGATCTGGTGATCAGCCCCAACCTGCTGTTCAGCGCCACCTACACCTACGCCGACGACCCCCTCTTCGCGCCGATCCCCAGCCGGCCCTCCCAGCCCGCCAACCTCTGGACCGTCTACGGCGGCAGCCTGCGGGCCCGGCTGGCGGGCCAGGGCGAGGGCGCCGGCAGCTGGCAGCTCGCCGCCGAAGGCGCCCTCGAGCTCTTCACCGTGGGCAGCGGCTGCGGCGGCACCGTGAGCTGCGATGACGCCGGCACGCCCAACATTTTCAACAACTCCGGCCAGTCCGTCTTCACCCGCAACTGGATCGGCGCCCTCTCCTTCCCCCTCTCCTGGCAGGCCAACCGCAACCTCCAGCTCTCCTTCGTGCCGGCGGTCTCCTTCCTGCCCGATTCCCAGGGGGCCGACCAGGGCGGCGCCGGCGACTTCTACGGCACCAACATCAGCCTGGGGGTGGGCGCCAGCTACCGCCTCGGCAACCAGGTGCAGCTCTTCGGCTCCGCCATGCTGCCCCTCGGCCCCGGCAACAACGCCTTCGATGGCGATCTGGTGTATTCGCGGGTGCCGATCCTCTCGGCCGGCGCCAACATCGCCGTCAACCCCCGCATCGGCCTCGAGGCCAGCATCACCAACGGCTTTGGCCTCAGCCCCGCCACCGCCATCCTCGCCCTGCCCAGCGCGCCCTCTGAGCCCATGCTCAGCGCTCGCTTTTCCTGGAATCCCGGTGCGCTCGATTCCCCCAGCCCCCGCTACACCCCCCGCCAGGCCTCCCTCGCCCTCGGTGGCCTGTTCGTCAACACCGCCCTCACCCCCGCCAACGGCACCACCCAGATCTGGCTGAACGGCGACAGCCGCGGCAACCTCTTTGCCGGCAGCGGCTACTCGGTGTCGAATGACTTCCAGTTCCAGCTGGCGGCCGGCGTGTTCAACGGCATCGAGCCCCGCAATTCCTTCGTGAACAACTACGCCGGCGACGGTGGCCTCAACCTGCGCTTTGGCGGCAAAGCGATGGTGTTTCGGCCCTCCAAAGGCCTGCCGCTCTGGGCCGCTGGCCGCATCTCCCTCGGCCGCAATGAAGACGAAAGCAGCAAGCAGGGCTACCTCTTCTTTGAAACCATGAACACCTGGGAGGCCACCCCAACGCTGGCCTTTCACCTCAACCCCAAAGTGGCCTGGAGTGGCAGCGGCACCAGCTGGGGCGTCGGCCTGGCCGCCAACCTGCAGCTCGGGCCACGCTTTCAGCTGATCCCGGAAGTGAATCTGGTGGCCACCGACCTCGGTGGCACCAACGGCACCAACGGCTCCATCGCCCTGCGCTGGCTGGCCTCGAGCAGCACCACCGTGGATCTCTACGTCTCCAATGCCGCCGGCCTGCTCGATCTCGGCCAGCTGCTCGGCAACGACCAGCTGCGCGTCGGCGCTCGGCTGGGCTTCAGCTTCTGAGAAGGGTCAGGGCAGGCGCTGCAAGCGCACCCGGATGCCATTGCGAGAGCGCAGCGTGAGCCGCGCCACCAACTCCGGCTCGTGCTCTGGATCGGGCAGCACCGCAAAGCGCCGCACCAGCTCGGCCAGCACCAGCAGCGCCTCCTGCTGAGCAAATGCCGCCCCCGGACACTTGCGCGGCCCCAGGCCGTAGGGCAAAAACGCATCCCTGGCCCAGCGGCGGTCTTCAGCACTGGTGGCCTCATCAGCCGTAGCGGTGTCCGTCAGGAAGCGCTCAGGGCGAAAGGCATTGGGTTCGCTCCAGTGCTGCTCATGGCGCTGGATCACCCAGGGGGAGAGGGTCACCAGGGAGCGCAGCGGGCAGCGGCTGCCCGCCAGCTCCGTGTCGACCTGGGCCTCGCGGATGAAGAAGCTCACCGGCGGATAAAGCCGCAGCGTTTCATTGAAGATGGCGGCCCCATAGCTGAGCTGGCGCAGATCCTCAAAGCCCAGCGGCCGATCCGGCGCGCCGGCCCGGGAGCCCAGCACCTGCAGCACCTCAGCGCGCAGGCGCTGCTGTACCTCGGGGAAACAGCTCAGCAGATACACAGCCATCCCCAGGGCACTGGCGGAGGTTTCATGGCCCGCCAGAAACAGGAAGCACACCTGATCCACCAGCCCATCGCGGCTGAAGCGGGCGCCGCTCTGGGGATCGCGGGCCTCGATCAGGGCCTGCAGCAAATCCTGGGGGCTGGAGCGCTCTGAGCTGTGGTCACCAGTGTCGAGTCGGGCCTCGATGGCGGCGGCAATCCAGGCGCGGATCGGGGCGGCATGGGTGGCCAGGTAGCCCTGCAGCCGGCGGCGCGGCAACCGCAGAAAGCGCAGCATCAGCGCCCGGCCGGCCCGTTTCTGGTAGCGGGCAAACGCAGCAAAGATCGCCTCGGCCTCGGCCCCCTCCAGAGGCCGCGACAGGATCGTGCGCACGATCACGTCGGCCGTCACCAGCGTCATCTCGGCGTCGGCATCAATGGAGCCGCCATCACCAGTGCCGCCATCCACCTGGGCCTCCAGCCGCGCCATCAGGGCCTCCATGGCCCCCTCCATCTGGGGCAACACCCGCTGCAGCTGGGCCACCTGGAAGGCCTGGTCCACCAGGCGCCGCTGCTGGGCCCACTCCTCACCGTTCACCGAGAAGATCGCCCGGCCGATCAGCGGCTCCAGGATCCACAGGGTGTAGGGGTGCTTGGGGAAGGCCTCCACCGCGCTCACCATCACCTGGCGCACCGCCGCTGGGTCGTTCACCAGCAGCAGGTTCAACCCCATAAACCGCAGCGCCCCCACAGGGATGCGGAAGTCCCATTCATTCAGCAGGCCAAACCAGGAGTAGAGGCCGCGACGGATGCGGCGCAGAAAATTCGGGGTGTAGGGCTCCGGCGGCGGATAAACGGGCTCGCGGGTCATGGGGCCAGCAGCTCCTCGATCAGGTCGAAGCCGCCGCTGCGCTCCGGCGCCGCCGTGCGCAGGTATTCGAAGTGCAGATCAAATTGGTGGCTGAGCAGCGCCCCCAGGCTGGTGAGCCCCTGACGCTGGGCCAGGGGAATCAGCCGCAGCTCCGGGTAGGCCCCTGTCCCCGGACGGGGCACGCCACAGCTCTGGTAAGGGTCCACCGCCGCAAAGCAGAGGTAGTCGTCGCGGGAGGTGACATCCAGCCACGGCAGCCGCGGCTCCTGGGCCAGCAGGGCCAGGTCGGCATGGAAGCCGCGGGCCTTGCCGTGCACCGCCAGGTTGGCCAGGTTCTGGCCCAGGCTGAGCAACCGCAGCCGCCCCGCCAGCTGCTGGTCGGCACCCTGGCGCCGCAGCTCGGCCGCCAGCATCGCCATCACAAACGAGCCGCTGCTGTGGCCCGCCAGCCACACCTGGGCCGCCGGGTCCTGCTGCTCGAGGCTGAGGATCCGCTCGGCCAGCTCGGCCACCCGCCCCCGCAGATCGCCATCGCGGGCCTGGCCGAGCCGGTGGGTGAAGCGGATCGAACGGAACAGCCACACCACACCCAGGGCCTCGGCCAGACGCCAGGCCTGCCAGCAACCAAGGACCACCAGAGCCAGCTGCAGGCCATGCAGAACCAGTGCGGGTAACTGCCACGCCGCAGCCACCACGGCGAGCAGGGCGCAGCCCAGGGTCAACACCACAGCCACCATCCCAACAAACAAGGTGGGATACAGGCCGCACAACGCCACCCGTTGCGACCAACGCCGCATCTTCCAATAACCGCCCCCCAGCAGATACCAGGCGTAAATCCCGATCCCATCCCACAGCAACACCAGCGGGCTCTTGGGCCAATGGGCCCGGGCGATGTCGTCCCAGTGGAGGAAGCAGAAATCGAGGCCCAGGGCGCCGTGCTCGCGCACCTGCCAGCGGCTCAGCAACCGGTCAACCTGCTGGCCGCGACGGTGGCCCACCTGCAGCCGCCGGCCGCTGCGCCGCTTGAGTTGGCGCACCTGCTCGCTGAACAGGCGGTAGTAAAAGCTGGCGCCGCGGGGATCAAAACCGCTGAGGAAGTAGATCCGCCGCCGCGGTTGGTCCTGGTCAACAATGACGAGATCCGCCTGTACGCCGTGCTGGTCTTCCGCCTGCTGCAACGACGCAATCTCCCCGGCATGCTGGCGTTCGCGATCACCTTACAGGCACTGCCAGGGGCGGGCCTAGCCGCTGTCGCAGCACCGCCTCCAGCACCCGTGCAGCTGGCCGCCGCCAGCCCCGCCCCAGGCCGGGTGAGCCTGCAGGGCAAGCAGGGGCGCTACACCGCCTCAGTGCAGGTGCCGGTGTCGGCCCAGAAGGCCTGGAGCGTGCTCACCAACTACGAGTCGATGGCCGGTGTCATGCCGGACATCCAGCAGGCCAAGGTGGTTAGCCGCTCCGGCCGCAGCCTGGAGCTGGCCCAGACCTACCAAGCCCCTTACACCTTCGGCCAGCGCATCAAGGCGCGCCTGCGGGTGCAGGAAACGGCCCCCAGCCAGATGAGCTATCAGCTGATCAGCGGCGACCGCATCAAGGAGCTGCAGGGCACCTGGACGATCACCCCGGTCAAGGGTGGCGTGATCGTGAAACACCAGATCGAGGTGGTGCCCGAGATCCCCGGCTTCCTGATCGGCACCTACTACGACCTCACCGAAACCAACCTGCGCCAGTCGATGCAGATCCTCGCCAAGCTCATGCTCAAGGGCTAAGCCGCGCCACGCCGCGGCCCTGCACCCGGTAGTGGACGCCGCGCCACTCCACCCGCCGGGCCAGGGCCGCCCGCAGGGTGGCCAGCCCATACACCCACTGGGTGAGCGGCAACCAGCGCAGCAGCCGCCAGGCATGGGCGAGATCCGGCCGGGGCAGGCGGCCACCCAGGGGCTGCAGGGCCCGGGCCGCCACCGCTTCGATCAGCAGCAGCAGCGCCACACAGCCAAGCTCGTAACCCAGCAGCGCCGCCAGCAGCAGGCCCCCATCGGCCAGCCGGCCCAGCAGCAGCGCCGCCAGCGCCACCAGCAACGCCACCAGCACCAGCAGGGCGCTGCCTAGGCCATGCAGGGCCACCAGGGGCCAGGCCGGGTGGTGCAGGCGGGCGGTGAGCAGTTGGCGGCTGATCCAACGCCGCAACGACCGCAGGGCGATGCCGTCGTCGCGGTCGAGGGCGATCAACTCCGGCCGGAATTCGTAGCGCCAGCCGCAGCGGGCCAGCGGGGCCGGCAGGGCCGTGTCCTCGCAGAGGCTGGTGGCGAGCACCGCCCGCCAGCCGCTCGGCTCGATCAGGCTGCGGCGCACCGCCAACGAGCCCCCCCAGGGGATGACCAACAGGGTCATCATCACCAGGGCGCCGCTGTTCCAGATCGCCCGCACCAGCCCAGGGCCGCTGCCCTGCTCCGGCGCATACCAACGGTTGCCCGACACCGCCCCGACGCCGTTCTGGCCGCAGCCCGCCGCCAGGGCCGCCAGCCAACCGGGCGCCACCACCGCATCGGCATCCACCAGGGCCACCAGCTCGGTGGCCGCATCCAGCTCGCCGAAGGCCTGGCGCAACGAGGCGCTCTTGAGCGAACCCTGGGCCTGCCGGGCCGCCAGGGGGGTGAGCCGGGCCGCCTGCCAGCGAGCGTGGCCCTCAGCCTCCAGCCGGGCGATCGTGTGCTCGGCCAGGGGCCAGGCCGGATCCTGGCGGGAATCCACCACCACCAGCAGGCGCCAGGGGCCCGGGTAGGTCTGCTCCGCCAGGGCCGCCAGGGCCGCGGGCAGGCTGGGGTCGGCGCCCCGCAGGCACAACACCACCTCGGCCGCCGGCGCTGGCTGGGCCAGGCCGGGGGGCCGCCGCAACCGCCGCCGCACCACCAGCGCGAAGGCGAGCGTGAGCAGCAGCTGCAAGCCGAGGGTGGCCAGCAGGGCGCCGGCTAGAAGAGAGGCGATCAAAGCGAGGCGACGCCGGTGATCAGGCTGCGGGCGTAGGGGCCGATCAGTTCCTCGAAGCCCGGGCAGCGCACGCCATGGGCCGCCAGGGACGCCACGGTGGCCAGGCAGCTGGGCCGCGCCCGCACCCCGGCCTTATTGAGCTCGGGGTAGGTGAGCTGCTCGTCGCCCCAGCGCCGCACGAAGAAGGCGCGAATGCCGTGCAGGGGGTTGGCCGGATCAGCATCGATCGCTTCGAGCCAGCGCTCCATCGACACCAGCTCCAGCGGCGCCCCCCGCTCGATCAGGTTGCCAAGCAGATCGGCCAGCAGCATCGGCTGGGGGTGTTGCAAGTGCACGTTGCGGCCCACCGCTTCCGGCGTCCAAGCCAGAGCCGTAACCGCATCGGCCACGTAGTCCACCGGCACCAGATCCAGCTCCCAGGGCAGATCGGGCGCCATGCCCAGAGCTAGGCAACCCCGCAGCAGCCGGTGCAGCAGGTCGTCCTGGTGCCAAGCGCCTGTCTGGGAATGACCCCCAATTAGGGGCGGGCGATACACCGTGACCGGCAACCCGGCAGCCCCAGCGGCCAGAACCCGCCGCTCACTCACCCACTTGGTTTGGGAGTAGCCCACGTGGATGCCACGCCACTCGGCCACGTCGTCGCTTTCCAGTACCGCCCGGTTGCGATAGGCGGCCGCCTCAAAGGCCGCCACGCTGGAGATCAGCTGCACCGGCAGGGGCCCGGCGGCCGCCGGATGCACCGCCAGGTCGAGCACGGTTTGGGTGCCGCCCACATTGGCGGTCTCCAGCTGGCTGTAGGGCGCCATCTGGCTGAGCTGGGCGCCGTTGTGCAGGATTCCACCAATGCCCGCGGCCAGTTCGGCAAAAACCTGGTACGACAAGCCAAAGCGGGGTTGGGCCAGATCACCGGGCACCGCCACCAACCTCTCGCCCCAGCTCTGCTGCCAGAGGCCGTAGTGCTCGAGGTTGGCGCGCACCCGCGCCACACCGCTGGCGGCATCAGCGGCGCGCACCAGGCAGCGCACTTGCAGCCCATCCCAACGCTGCAGCTGGCCCGCCAGCAGGTAGGCCCCCAGAAAGCCCGAGGCGCCGGTGAGCAGGATCGCCTCGCCGGGGGGCGTTGACGCCGCTGAGCTGGTGGGAGCTGGGGTGGCAGATGGGGTGGCGGGCAGGCTCCAGCTGGCGGGCAGCTGGGCCTCCTGGCCCAGATCGAGCACCCGATCGGCACTGCCGGCGGGGTCCACCAAGGTTTCCAGCAGCACCGCCGCCAGGGCCTCGATCGTGGGATCCCCCGCCAGCGATTCGAGCTCAAGCTTGACGCCCAGGTCGCGCTGGATGCCGGCTGCCAGTTCCACGGCCATCAGCGAATCGAGGCCGATATGAAACAGCGAATCGCCCGGATCGAGGCTGGAGGGGTCCTCCAGGCCCATCACCGTGGCCAGGCGCTGTTGCAGCAGCTCCACCACCAGGCTGGAACGTTGCTCGTCGTCGGCCGCGGCCAGCTGGCGGCTCAGGGCCGCTCCCTCCCCTCCCTCCTGGCCGGTGGCGCCGGCATCCAAGAGAGGTTGCAGCACCGCCGCCTGACGACTGCCCAGTTGGCCGGCCAGCCGGGGCCAGTCGTTGTGGAGCACCGCCACGCAGCCGGGCCGGCCCCGCTCGAGCAGCAAACCCAGGGCCTCAAAGGCCTGCTGGGGCGGCAGCAGGCCCACCCCGAGGGCCTGGAAGCGCCGCTCCAGGCCCTCGGCCATGCCGGCGCCGGCCCAGGGGCCCCACTGCACCGACAGCAGCGGGAAGCCAGCCTGCCCAGAAACCTGGGGTCCGGCGGCGGCCAGGCCATCGAGGGCCCCATTGGCGATGGCGTAGCTGGTTTGCCCGGGCGAACCCAGCAGGGCCGCCATCGAGGAGAAAGCCACGCCAAACGCCGGCCGACAGCCCGCCAGCTGGCAGGCCTGCTCCAACCGTTGCCACCCGCCCCATTTCGGGCCGATCACCGCCGCCTGCCGCGCGGGGCTCTGCCCCTCCAGCAGACCGTCGTCGAGTTGGCCGGCCGCATGGAACAGGCCCGCCAGCGGCTGGCCCCGCAACACCTCAGCCAGCTGCTCCGGCGAATCAGCCGCCAGGTCGAAAGCCACCGCCACGCAGGTAACGCCCTGGCTGCGCAGCTGCACCACCAGCTGGGAATCGGGCCGCCGGCCCACCAGCACCAGGGAGCGGGCGCCGCGGGCCGCCAGCCAGCGGCAGAGCTGCTGGCCGATGCCGCCAAAGGCACCGGTCACCAGGTAGGTGGCTTCCGGGCCAATCAGCCAGGGAGCCGGCCGCTCGCCCTGGCTGATCACCACCTTGCCCACGTGGCGGGCCTGGGCCATCAGCCGGAAGGCCTCAACGCTGCGTTCGATCGGGAAGGTCTGCATCGGGATCGGCGCGTAGTGGCCGGCTTCGAGGTCGGCCAGCAAGTCCAGCAGCAAGCCCCGCACCAGGGCCGGATCCGCCGCCGCCACCTCCAGCAGGTCGAAGGGCAGGTAGCGGGCATCAGGGCGGCGCTGAACCGCCTCCTGGCGGCTCCAGATCTCGATCTTGCCGAGCTCCACAAAGCGACCGCCTTCGACCAGGGCATCAAAACTCGCGTCTACCCAGTCGCCCTTGAGGCTGTTGAGCACCACATCCACGCCGCGGCCGCCGGTGGCATCCAGCACCTGATCGCGGAAGTCGAGGCTGCGGGAATCGAACACCGCCTCCACCCCCTGGGCCAGCAAGCCAGCCTGCTTGGCCGCACTGGCGGTGGCCAACACCCGAGCACCACAGCGTAGGGCCACCTGCAGGGCCGCCTGGCCCACGCCGCCCGCGGCCGCGTGGATCAGCACGGTTTCCCCCGGGCGCAGCTGGGCCAGGTTCTGCAGGCCGTAGATGGCGGTGAGGAAGGCGGTGCTGACGCTCGCCCCGAGGGCCGGATCAAGGGTCGCTGGCAGCGGCACGCACAGTGCAGCGCGGCAGACCACGTGGCTGGCCAGGCTGCCCACCGCCAGGGCCGCCAGCAACCGCTGACCCACCAGGGCCGGATCCACACCAGCACCCACCGCCACCACCCGGCCCACACATTCGCCGCCATAGGGCATGCGGGCGCCGGCATCCATGCCCAGCTGACGGCTGTAGCCCGCCAGCAACCCCAGGGCATTCAAGACATCGCGGAAGTTGAGGCCCGTGGCCTCCACCGCCAGCTCCAGTTCCCCCGCACCGGGGGGCTGGCGCCTAAGGGGCAGCGGCCGCAAGGTTTCCAGGCTGCCCAGGGAGCCGCTCTCCAGCCGGAATGGCCGATCCGCCAGGGGTTGCAGCCGCTGCACCCAGGCCCGGCCGTCACGCCAGGCCAGCAGGGGCTCCCGCTCGCCCAGGCCCAGCAGGGCGGGCCAATCGGCCGGAGCCGGCGGGTCCCCATCGGCGAGATGCAACACCGTCCAGCCCAGGGCTGGCTGCTCCAGGGCCGCCGAGCGGGCGAAGCCTGCCAGGCCCGAGGCCAAAGCACCACCGCCCTCGAGCACCAGCCACACCGGCCGGGCCGCAGCTGCGGCCAGCTGCTGGGCCTGCAGCAGCAACTCGGCTGCCAGTGCCTCCAAGCTGACGCCGTCCTGGCCGAGGTCGGGCCAAAGCAGCAGCGGTTCGGGGCCGGCATCCGGCGACAACTCCAAAAGTGGCGCCTCCAGCGGTGGCGCCTCCTGCCAGTGGCTGGCCAGCAGCCAATCCTGGGGACCCGCCTCGAGATCCTCGGCCGGCAGCGGGAACAACCACTCCAGCGCCTGGCGCGGCAACCGCCGCAGGCGGAACCCGCGGATCCAACCCAGGGGCGCAGCGCCATCGTGCAGCAGCAGATCGGCCCGCACAAAGGCGGGTTCCTCACTGGGCTGGAGCCGCACCTGGCAGTGCAGCCGATCGGGCAGGGGCAAGGCCGCCAGCCACAGGGCGTCCAGCCCCACCGGCAACAACAGCTGCCCCTGCCGCACCGCGGGATCGAGCAGCACCGCCACCGCCTGGAAACAGCTGTCGATCAGGCCCCGGTCGAGGCCGCCGACCGGCCGCTCCAGCACAGCCCAGGCCTGGTCCTCAGCCACCTGCAGCTGGCTCAGGCCCCGGTAGCTGGGGCCATAGGCCAAGCCCGCCGCGGCCAGGGAGTCGTAGAGGCCAGCCAGATCCACCGGCGTGGCCGTTGCTGGCGAGGGCGCCACATCCAGGGGCGCGTCCGCGGCGGATGCACCCCCCACCGCCACCTCGCCATGGCCCAGCCAGGGGGCCACCGCCGGGCTGTCGGGGCGGCTGTGGAAGCTGATGCTGCTGGCTCGCCAGTGGCACTGCAGGCGCTGATCAGCCGGCTCGCCAACCAACTTCAGCGGTTGGTCGAGCTGCAAGGGCCCGAGCGCCAACGGCTCACCCGCCTGCTTCAGCAGGCCCAGTGCCGCCGTGATGAAGCCCGCCGCCGGAAACACGGCCTGGCCGCGGATGCGGTGATCACCCAGGTCGCTGCCCAACGTGCGCAACAGGGCCTGATACACGGCCCCATCCCCGGGAAGGTCGAGCCGCACCATGGGCTCGGATTGGGGGGACGTGGGCGTGGGTGCCGGGCTGGCGGAGGCAGTTAAAGCGGCAGTCACGGGGGCCGTGATGCCCAGGTGGTCGAGCCAGAAGCTGGCGGGGGCAGCGGCCTCGCCCTGGCGACTCCACCAGTAGCGCTGCTTCTCGAAGGGATAGCCCGGCAGGGTGACCCGCCGGTAGGGGAAGGGGCGGTGGAAGCCCTGCCAGTCGACCGTGAAGCCACTGCGCCAGAGCCCCCCAAGGCTGGTGAAGATCGCGTCCCAATCCGACTGACCGGGCACCAAGGAGGGCCAGTAGCTGAGCGCCGGATCGTCGCTGCACTGGCGCGCCATGCCAATCAATGTGGGGCGGGCGCCAATTTCCAGGAACACCTGGGCTCCCTGGGACACCAGGGTGTCCACCCCCTCGGCGAATCGCACCGGACTGAGCACCTGGTCGCACCAGTAATCCGGCTGGGCCATTTCGGCACCAGCCAACTGGCCGGTGAGCGTGCTCACCAAGGAGCGGTTGGGCGGCGAGAAGCTGAGCTGGCGCAGCTCCCGCTCGAAGGCCTCCAGCATCGGTGCCATCGCCTGGGTGTGGAAGGCGTGGGACACCGCCAGCTGGCGGGCCTGCAGACCGGTGGTTTCGGCATCGGCCAGCAGCCGCCGCAGCGCCGCCGTGGGCCCGGCCACCACCGTGTTCAAGGGGCCGTTGTAGGCCGCCACGCTCACCTCGCAATGGCGGGCAAGCAGGGCCCGTACCCGGTCGTGGGGGGCCAGCAGCGCCGCCATGCCACCGGCTGCCGGCAGGGCCTGCATCAGCCGGCCGCGGGCAGCCACCAGCCGGCAGGCGTCCTCCAGGGAGAAAACCCCGGCCAGGTGGGCCGCCAGCACCTCGCCGATGCTGTGGCCCATTAACAGATCCGGCCGCACCCCCCAGCTACGCCACAGCTGGCTGAGGGCGTAACCCAGCACAAACAGGGCTGGCTGGGTGGCGCCAGTTTGGTTCAGCCGGGCCGCCGCCTGGGCCTCATCGCCACTGCGGGGCTTCAGCAAATCGCGCAACGGCTGGTCCAGCTGGGGATCCAGCAGGGCCGCCACCCGCTCAAAGGCCTCCCGGAAGGAGGGGTGCTCAAGCAGCTCCTGGCCCATCGCCAGGGCCTGGGACCCTTGACCGGTGAACAGCCAGGCCAGCTTGCCGGGCCGCCGCGAGGCTGTGGCGCGGGCCAGCCCCTCCGGCAGGGGGCGCTGGTCGGCCGCTAGGGCCTGGAGCTGGGCGAGCAGCTGGGCGTTGTCGCGCGCCAGGCAGACCGCCCGCTGGCGGAATCCGGTGCGGCCCAGGTTGGCGGAGGCGGCCAGGTCAGCCAGTTTCAAGGTGGGCTGGGCCTGCAGCTGCCCGGCCAGATCCCGTGCCACCTGTGCCAGGGCCTCGGGGGTGCGGGCCGACAGGCTGAGCAACTGCAGCGGCATGCGTGCGCCAAAACGCATCGGCGGGCGCTGCTGGGGGGCATCAGCGAGCACCACATGGGCATTGGTGCCGCCGAAGCCAAAGGAACTCACCCCCACCACCGTGGCCCGCTCTGGATAAGGGAAGGGCTCCAGGCTGGTCTGCACCTGCAGCTTCAGGCCTGCGAAATCAATCGACGGATTGGGCCGGCGGCAATGGAGGCTGGGGGGTAACTGCCGTTTGGCCACACACAGGGCCGCCTTGATCAAGCCGGTGATGCCGGCGGCGGTTTCGGAGTGCCCCAGGTTGGTCTTGATCGAGCCCACCCGGCAGGTCTCCCCCTCCGGTCGCCCCTCTCCAAGCACCGTGCCCAAGGCCCGCAGCTCGATCGGGTCGCCCTGACGGGTGCCCGTGCCGTGGGCCTCCACATACTGGGTAGCGGCGGGATCGATGCCGGCACGGGCAAAGGCGGCGCGCACACAGGCGATCTGGGCCCGGGCGTTGGGCGCCACCATGCCGTTGCTGCGGCCATCGGAGTTGACGGCCGAACCGTGAATCACCGCATAGATGGGATCGCCGGCGGCCTGGGCTGCCGCCAGCGGCTTGAGCAACACGGCTCCAGCCCCCTCCGAGCGCACATAGCCATCGGCACTGGCATCAAAGCTTTTGCAGCGGCCATCGGACGCCAGCAGGCCGGCCTTGCAGAAACTCATCTGGATCCCAGGGTGGATCAGGGCCTGCACGCCCCCCGCCAGGGCCGCCTCCGATTCCCCCCGCCAGATGCTTTCGCAGGCCAGATGCACCGCCACCAGGGAGGAGGAGCAGGCCGTATCAACGGTGAAGCTGGGGCCCTTGAAGTCGAAGAAATAGGAGAGCCGGTTGGCGGCGATGCAGCCGGTGTTGCCCGGCAGCACAAAGGGTTCGTTGTCGGGGGTGGTGTAGCGCTCGCGCGACGCCCAGAGCAGGGAGCTGTAATCGGCACTGGAGATGCCCATGAACACCCCGACCCCGGTGCCGCGCACCTGCTCGAGGGGTAGGCCCGCATCCTCGAGAGTTCGCCACGCGACCTCCAGCAACAGGCGCTGCTGGGGATCCATGCACACCGCTTCCCGCGGAGTGATGCCAAAGAAGGCGGCATCAAAGCGGTCGATGTCGTGAACAAAGCCCCCCTGGCGCACGTGCTGGGTGAGCGGATGGGCGGGATCAGGGTTGTAGTGCAGGTCGAGATCCCAGCGTTCCGGCGGCACCTCGCCGATCGCCTCACGGCCATCCCTCAGAAACTCCCAGAAGCGTTCCGGAGAATCGATCCCACCCGGGAGCCGACAGCCAATTCCCACGATGGCAATTGGTTCAGGCATGGGATGGTGCGAATTCGCTCCATTCTCACCCAAGGGCTTAACCCAAGGACAACTTGTCAGCAAATGGCTGAATCAAGTGGTCCAAAACTCCAGCGAAGACTGAACCAGGCGACCAACAATTTGAGCAGGATCAGCCATCAAACGCTGCTGCTGAAAGCGCTGGCGCAGGGCCCCATAACCGGCGGGATCGGCAAGCCACCGGCCCACCAGGGTGGCCAGCTCCTCGGGCCTGCGGATCGAGACCTCTAATCCACGGGCTTGAAAATAGCGGGGAGCCAGTAATTCCTGGGGCATGGTGGTGCCGTAGTGATTGAACACCAGCGGACAGGCCATGAACAGGGCCTCCGTGGCCGTGCGGGCCCCCGGCCGGCTGACAAGCGCCCAGGCCCGCCGGTAGAGGTCGGCCATCGCCGCTGGCCCCTGATAGCCGAGGGCCTCCACCGCCAGGGCCGGATTGTGAGCTGCCCAGGCCTGCACCTGCTGCTGCACCGCAGGGCGCCGACCGCACAGGGCCACCACCGCCAGCTGACCGGCAAAGGGCAGCAGCTGCTCCAACAGCGGCAGGTGGTTGTTGGCCCCGTTCGATCCTGTGCCCAGCACTAGCAAGGGCAGACCGTCCAGGGCAGAGGCCGCCGGGCCAGCCTGGTGATACGGCGGGTAGAGCAGGGGCCCCAGGCACTCCACCGGCAAGCCGGGGCGGCGACGCTGCACCTCCTGGACCACCTCAGCGGTGAGGGCCCAAAACAGGTCGGTGCGGCGACTGAGCCAGTTGCGGCTGAACCCGAAGCCCCCCTCGAGCTCGGTGCAGCAGGTGATGCAGCGCAGCTGGGGACCCAGCACTCGCTTGGCCAGATCGAAGTGCCCCCGGTTGGTGTGGGGATGGGTGGAGATCAGCACGTCGGGTTGAAATGCCCGCAGCTGCCGGATCAGATAGCGGCGCCCAAACAGCACGGTGCCCGGCTTGATCAGGTCTTCCAGCTCCATGGCGCGCCAATACAGCTGGTGCAGCCAGGGGCGACGACGTTGGATCCAGTTGTAGAGCTCGACGCCGCCGCGGTAGGTGCTACTCGAGCGCTCCAATACCTGATCGACACGCACTTCGATATTCGGCCGCTCACGCTCCAACCAATGCCGAATTGCCTCGGCGGCCGAGTCGTGAGCAGTGCCGCCACTGGATGTATAAATCAGAACTTTCATCACTATCTATTTTCATCCAGTTGAAGGCGCCCCAGCGGACGCCAGAGCCGCCAAAGAGGAATCAGCAAAACCCAGCCAAGCAGGCCGATCGCCATCGCCGTCGGGCGCCCCGGGCCCCGGCCAAGGGCGTCCAGCAGCCAAGCGGGCCAGAAGCTCCCCCGGATCAGCGGGGGTATCACCCCATCGGCCAGCAAGCTCATCCCCAGCAGAGCTACTAGACGGGAGATCCACTCCAGGCCATAACGGCCGACAAACAGCCGCGGCTGTAAAGCCAACGGCACCCAGCACAACCAAAGACTCTGGAGGGCGCCAAGAGCAACCGGAACCGCAGCAGCAAATAGGGCCACGGCCAAAAACCACACCCCCTGCCAGTGCTGAAAGCACACCAGCCCAGCCCCGGTAAGCAGCACAGCCTGGAGCATCAACACGACGCGCAGCCAACCCAGCCAATGGCAGCGAGGCACCCGGGCCCATAGCCAGAGCCCACCGGCATAGCCCAATCCAGCCAGGGCCAAAGCCAGGATCAGGCGCTTGGAGCCGCTTGCCGCCACCACCCAGGCAGGAAGAGCGATCTCCACGGCAGCAAACACGCCTACCACCACGCTGTTGATCAACAACAGGGGGCGCCAGCGCCGATTGCTCCACAACATGCTCAAGGCATGGCGCACCCCTCCCTGAGGGGAATCCCCATGACCAGCAGATGTAGTGAGCGGGGCTGGCGGAGGCTGCGGCCAGGCCACCAGAAGCGTGCAGGCCGCAGCAATAAGTGACGTAAGGCTGTCAGTGACGAGTACACCCGGCAACCCGGCCGTCGCCGCCAGCACAGCGCCGAGTAGAGGGGCTGCCATCACCACAGCGCCATCCGACCCAGCGAAGAGCCCGCTGGCTGCACCCAGCTGCTCTGTAGAAACAAACCTGGCCAGCTGGCTGGACCAAGTCACCACCAGAGCCGCCTCTGCTGCTGCTGCCAGCCCAATGCAAAGCAACACCGGTGGCAGGGTGGCTGGACGCATCATCAAGGTGAAGGCCAGGCCCAAAGTGCAGGTGCTGCCGAGGCCGTTAGCGGCAAGCATCACCCGTCGCGGGGGCCAACGATCTAGTTGACGGCCAATTAGCGAAAGGGATGCCAACCTGGCCAACTGCACCACCACCGCCACCGCAGCAAAGGCACTCAGCTGGTCATGCTGCTGGAACAGCCACAGCCCCAAGGCGTAAAGACTCACCTGAGTGCCGAGGTTTGAAAGGAGCTGGCCCGCCCACATGACCAGAAATGGCCTTGGCAGCGACCTAAGTTTTGGGCCAGCCACCGGCACAGTCGGCTCTCCTTTTCCAATACATTCACCTTCTCACAGGAGTTCACACCCCTGACAAACGCCCGGCAGGCAGGCAGGATCGAAGCAGAACTGGCAGCCGGCCTTGATGACCCCAGCCCCTGACCAAGCCGCGATCAGCACCGATGCCAGCCCCAACGGCGCTTCCCTCGCCTGGGTGCCCTGGCTGCAGGCCGGCGTCACGGCAATGCTGGTGGTGCTTTTTTTGGTGATCGTAGGCAAATCCCGCCAGCAGAACGACACGATCCGCCAGCTGCAGGAGCGGGTGCAGGGGTTGGAGAACAGCCGGGCCCTTGATCGCACCACTGGCCTGGAACAGCAGCTGCGCACCACCGTGGAGCGGCTGCAGGCGGTGGAGCGCAACAGCACCCGCATCGATGGGCTGAGCCGCGAAACCGCCAACCTGCGGGCCGAGCTCAGCAAGTTGCGCGCAGCCCGCCCCAGCGAAGCGACTGACCCGAAAACCGATGAGCTGCCTTTGGGAGTGCCGCCCCTGCCGCCTGTGCGCCCCCCTGCAGCTGCCAACTGATCAGGTTTTCAACCTTTGACTGCATCGCCGGCGGCGCTGGGCAGAATGTAGCGCTGCAGGCCGATAAACACCACCAGCACCGGCAGGATCGAAATCACCGCTCCTGCCGCCACCAGGCGCCAGTCGAGCGAAAAGCTGCTGGCCAGCTGCTGCAGCCCAAGCGGCAGGGTGTAGAGCTCGGGTTCATCGAGGATCACCAGGGGCCAGAGAAAATCGCTCCAGGTGCCGATAAATACGAACATCGCCAGGGTGATCAAGTCGGCCCGGGCCGCTGGAATCATCACGTTCCACCACTCCCCCAGCGGCGTGCAGCCATCGCAACGGGCCGCATCCTCCAGCTCCACTGGCACCCCCAGGAAGCTCTGCCGCAGCAGGAAAATGCCAAAGGCGGTGGCCGCCTGAGGAATGATCAGGGCCCAAAGGGTATTGCGCAGGCCGATCTGCACCATCAGCAGGTAGAGCGGAATCATCACCACCTGAAAAGGGATCAAAATCGTTGCTACCACTAGGGCCAACACCAAGCCCCGGCCGCGAAAATTCATGCGGGCCAGCGGATAGGCCGCCAGCGAGCAGAAGAGCACGTTGGCCAGCACCGCCAGGCCACTCACAATCGTGCTGTTGAGCAGGTAGGTGCCGATTGGATTGTCGGTAAAAAGGCGCCTGTAGGCCTCAAAGCTGGGCTGACTGGGCCAGAGGGCTGGCGGGCTGGTGAAAATGTTCTCCGCCGGACCCTTGAGCGAGGTGCTCACCAGCCACAGCAGCGGCACCAGCATCGCCAGGGCCACCAGCAACAGCAAAATCAGCTGAGCGGCGGCACTGAGCCGTGAGCGGCGCGGTCCGGAGAGGGGCAGGCTCATGGCGGGGGGAGCTAGAAGGAATCAGATGACTCAGGGGGAGGGGACTGGCTAGGGGGGATGTCATGTTTTGGCGCTTAGCTTAGTCTTGGCTTAGCTAATCAATAAAAACAGCATCTAGCTCAGGGCGTGATCCCAAACTGAAGCGCCATTCCCACCCACCTGCCTAGACCCGCGGCCGGTCGGCCAAGGGCAGTTCGCCCAGGGCGGGCAGGGGCGCCTTCTGGGGATGCAGCGGCTGATGACGCCCCCCGGCCAGCAGCCGATTAAGGGCGTTCACGAAGGCCTGGGCGGCGGCCACCACGATGTCGGTGTCGGCGGAGTGGCCCGAGTAGAGCACGCCCTGGTGGCGTAGGCGGATCGTCACGTCGCCCATGGCGTCGATGCCTTCCGTTACCGATTTCACCGAGAATTCCACCAGCTCATTGGGCACGTTGGCCAGGCGGTTGAGCGCTTGGCACACCGCATCCACGGGCCCCGTGCCGATCGCCGCCTCGGTGAGTTCGGCGCCATCGGCCGTCACCAGGGTGACGGTGGCGGTGGGCTGCAGGCCCGTGCCACAGCTCACCTGCACGCTCTTGAGCGTGAAGCTGCCGTCGTCCTGCTGCTGCACCTGCTCGCTGACGATCGCTTCGAGATCCCGATCGCTGATCTCGCGCTTGCGGTCGGCCAGCTCCTTGAAGCGGGCAAAGGCATCGTTGAGATCTTCGCGCTCGAGGGTGTAGCCGAGCTCCTCGAGCCGGGCCCGGAAGGCGCTGCGGCCGCTCAGCTTGCCCAGGGAGATGCGGTTGTCGGCCAGACCGACGGTGCGGGCGTCGATGATTTCGTAGGTGAGGCGGTTTTTGAGCACGCCGTCCTGGTGGATGCCCGATTCATGGGCAAAGGCATTGGCGCCCACGATCGCCTTGTTGGGCTGCACCGCCATGCCGGTGAGGTTGCTCACCAGCCGCGAGGTTTTGGTGATCTCCTCAGTGCGCACGCCGGTGAGCGGCTCAGTGGAGTCGGCCGGCCGGCCCAGGAACGGATTGAAGTAGCTGCGGCGCACGTGCAGCGCCATCACCAGCTCCTCGAGCGAGGCGTTGCCAGCCCGCTCGCCGATGCCGTTGATCGTGCACTCCAGCTGGCGGGCCCCGTTCTTGACGGCCTCAAGGAAGTTGGCCACCGCCAGGCCCAGGTCGTTGTGGCCGTGCACCGAGATCACGGCCTGGTCGATGTTGGGCACGCTGGCGTTGATGCCGGCGATCAGGGCGCCGAATTCCGCGGGCGTGGCGTAGCCCACCGTGTCGGGAATGTTAATCGTGGTGGCACCGGCGTTGATCGCTGCCTCGATCACCTGATGCATGAACTCGGGATCGCTGCGCCCGGCGTCTTCGCAGGAAAACTCGACGTCATCGACCAGCGAGCGGGCGTAGGCCACCATTTCGGCGGTGATTGCCAGCACTTCGGCGCGGCTCTTGCGCAGCTTGTGCTCGAGGTGGATGTCGCTGGTGGCGATGAAGGTGTGGATGCGCTTGTGGGCGGCCGGCGCCACCGCATCGGCACAGGCCTTGATGTCGCCGGCTGCCGCCCGGGCCAGGCCGCAGATGGTGGGGCCATCCGGGGTGCCGACGCTTTCGGCGATGCGCTGCACGGCGTTGAAATCGCCGGGGCTGGCGAAGGGGAAGCCGGCCTCGATGATGTCCACCCCCAGGCGCGCCAGCTGCTGGGCGATCGCCAGCTTCTCTTCCAGGTTGAGGCTGGCGCCGGGCGACTGCTCGCCGTCGCGCAACGTGGTGTCGAAAATCAGAACGCGGCCGGGATCGCGGGCCATCGGGGCTCCTGGGGCGAACCAGCCCTTAAGCGGACTGGCTATGAGTTAGCCCCATTGTAGGGGGCGCCCGAACGTTGCGCCTACAGTGCAACTACCGCGGGAAGGTCATGGCCGCAGGCGATCTGGCCCTCGTCCTCCACGCGCATCTGCCCTACGTGCGCTCGAGCGAGCCCGGATCGCTGGAGGAGGACTGGTATTTCCAGGCGCTGCAGGAGTGCTACCTGCCGCTGCTGGCCGTGCTCGAGGCCGCCGCGGCTGACCGGCGCCAGCACGCCCGGCTCACCCTCGGCCTCTCGCCCACCCTGCTGTCGCTGCTGGCCGACCGCCCCCTCAACGCCCGCTTCCTGCCCTGGATCGCCCTGCGCCAGGAGCTGCTGCAGCAGGCGCCGCAGGAGCTCGGCGAGGCTGCCACCCACCTGGCCAGCCAGCTTGATGCGGTGGTGGAGCAGTGGATCCAGATCGAGGGGGCCCTGATCCCCCGCTTCCGGCGCCTGCAGCAGCAGGGCGTGCTCGACCTGATCACCTGCGGCGCCACCCACGGCTACCTGCCCCTGCTGCGCCAGGTGCCCGAGGCGGTGCGGGCCCAGCTGGTCACGGCAGTGCGCGAGCACGAGCGGCTGCTGGGTGAGCGGCCCCTGGGCATCTGGCTGCCGGAATGCGCCTACTACGAAGGCCTCGATCAGCAGCTGGTGAGCTGCGGCCTGCGCTACTCGGTGCTCGATGCCCACGGCCTGCTGCACGCCCTGCCGCGCCCCCGCTATGGCGTGTTCGCACCGATCTGCTCGCCGGCTGGGGCCGCCTTCTTTGGCCGCGACAGCAGCGCCACCCTGCCGGTTTGGAGCGCCCGCGAGGGCTACCCCGGCGATGGCGCCTACCGGGAATTCCACCGCGACCTGGGCTGGGATCTACCCGACAGCGAATTAACCAGCCATGCCATCGCCAGCCGCCGGCCCCTCGGCCTGAAGCTGCATCGGGTCACGGCCCAGGGCTGCCCACTCCACCAGAAGTTGCCCTACGAGCCTGAGGTTGCCGCCGAGCGCATTGAGCAACACGCCGCCGCCTACCTGGAGGGCCGGGCCGAGGAACTGACCGGGCTGGCACGCTCGATGGAGCGCCGGCCCCTGCTGGTGGCCCCCTTCGACGCTGAACTGTTTGGCCACTGGTGGTTTGAAGGGCCCCAGTTCCTGGCCGCCCTGTTTCGCCAAGCCAGCGCAGCCGGGGTGCGCCTGGTGACCCTGCGCGAGAGCCTGGCCAGCGGCGATCCCCTGCAGGTGTGCCGCCCCTCCCCCAGCAGCTGGGGCCAGGGTGGCTACCACGACTATTGGCTCAACGAGACCAACGCCTGGGTGGTGGCGGAGTGGCAACGGGCCTCCCTGGCGATGGTGCGGCGGGTGCAGCAGGGAGTGGGCAGCGAGGCCCAGCGCAACCTGCTCACCCAGGCTGGCCGCGAGCTGCTGCTGGCCCAGAGCTCCGACTGGAGCTTCATCCTGCGGGCCGGCACCACCACCGAGCTGGCCAAGGAGCGGATCGAGCGTCACCTCGACCGCTTCTGGCGCCTGATCGATGCCATCGACAACGGCACCGAGCTTCCGGCCCAATGGCTCGAGGCCATCAGCGTCGAAGACGGGCTGTTTCCGCTGCTCAATGCCGCTGATTGGGCAGGCATGCCATCGGCCTGAGCAGGCGATCAGCGGCCCAAACCAATCAAGCAGACGGATTCAATCATTCCAGCGACGGTCTTCATTATCCAGGATAACCTGCTTGATTTCACAGGTGTTTTTATCGACCCATATATTATACTCTTTTCCATTTTTTACGGCATCAAACTTGTCATATGGCCGATCCCAGTCGTTGTCGACATCGGTAATAAAATAGCCCATGGACTTAATCTTCTTCGTGCACTTCGAGTAGTCGGCGTTGGCCGCAAGGGGCGCGAACGCTCCGGCTAAAAGACCGAGGAGCAGGAGAGCACGTGAAAATGTCGTCATGTTGGTGAAATTGTTGAGGACCATTGCGCCAGCAGCTAATCCAGCAACAAATAAATCATACCAGGGGCGAACTACATGCTCCGTGTTCTTCTGGTGCTCAGACCCAGCTGGGCACCAGAAGGCCGGCTTTACACCCAGTGATAGTGGCAAACAGGATCAGCATTGCAGCCATCAACTCCACTCGGCATCCATCAGGGATAAGAAAGTGGAGCAGTTGAGCCGCAGCTAGCCTCGAAAACTGCATCAGCTTCTCCCGGCCCAACGGATACGCGGCCTGGTTACTGCACATCGCGAGGAGCCACGGCGCTGCCAGCCGGCCAGCGGCATCCCCTGCAGGCGGGGCCGCCGGCAGGGATTAAGGGTGGATTCCCCCTGGGGTGATGTCACCGTGCCCGCCTCCCAGTTGGTGGGGAACGTACGGGAACTGGGGTCGGTCGATGGGCTGATCGTGGCGATCAAGTCCACCGCCAACCACCAGCTTGCTGGGCTGCTGGCGGGGCTTGCGGCGCCAGCAGCGGTGATCCTGCTGCTGCAGAACGGGCTGGGTGGAGAAGCCGTTGCCGAGGCCTCACCGGGCTCGATCGTGCTGGGAGGGGTCTGCGACATCGCTTGCAGCCGGGTGGCCCCAGCGCATGTGAAGCATTACGCCGCGGGACTGATCCATCTCGCCCCCTGGAGCGCCACGGGCGAACCGTCCGATGAAGCTCAGCAGGCTTGCAACTGGGTGGCGGACGACCTACGAGCCGCTGGTGTTCCAATCGACTGCGGCGAGAGCCTCCAGCGCATGCGCTGGCGCAAGCTGGTCTGGAATATGGCGTTCTCGGGTCTGTGCGTTGTCAGCGGCAGGGGCACCCAGGGGGTGTTGGCTGACGCCGCTCTGCGGGACCGTCTCGAGCGGATCATGCAGGAGGTGGTGGAGGCGGCAGCGGCGACGGGGAATCCCCTGGATGCCAACGTAGTGGCCAGCTTCCTCGCCCAGACTGAAGCGATTCCCGACTATGCACCGAGCATGCAACTGGATGCGCGGGCGGGACGGCCAATGGAGCTGCAGACGATCTATCGCAACCCCCTGCAACGCGGACAGAGCTGCGGGGCGGCGATGCCCGAGACGGCCCAACTGCTGGGGGAATTGGAGGCACCCACCTCCATCGATTAGGCGGTGCTGTAAGTGACGTGACCAGATGTGGCGATTGGTCACCATCCTCGAATCAGAGCGTTTTCTGCATGAACAGCCAGATAGCGTGAACTGTTGCTGGAGGCTCTGCCCCCTGATAAGGCTCAATCTCCACGAAGCCTGCTGCCTTGTAGATGGACTGGGCCGCCTTCATGAACACACCGGTATCCAACTTGAGCATGGCGTAGCCAAAGCGGCGCGCCTCGCTGATCAGCTGCTGCAACACCATTGTGCCGATGCCACATCCACGATATTCGGGTCTCGTATAAATTCGAACCACTTCGGCACTGCCGTCGGGTAGACGGCGCAATCCACCCATGCCAACGGACCGTCCGTGGATTGTGGCGAAATAGAACACACTTTCAGGAGGGGTGCTGCGGCAGACGCTCACCATGACTGAGTCGATATACGGCTCCAGCTCCATGCCAACTAGCTCTGGGATGGAACAGCCCATCGCCTGCTGAATCTCACCGTTCATCCACGCAAAGTAGTCACTGGTTAAAACCAAGACGATATGCCGATGCTCAGGCTTATCAAAATCAGCGAGCATCAGCTCAACGGGACTACTTTCAGCTCGATTCATGATGTTGGCGATACGATTCCCTGAGCTTAATTGGATTTCAGTAAGTTGTTTTTGGCCAGCAACTAGTGGGCCATCGAGCAGGCGGGCAGCCGCAGCCCGAGGCTGCTGCAGCTGGGCCAGGTCGGCCCCATCAAGAATAGGGGCTTGTCGGGCGGGAGCAGCACCGCTTCGCCGGCCTGCAGGCGGGCAACCAGGGCGGCGGGCCCGAGCAAGGCGGTCATGCGCTCCGATCAGGCATCAAGGCGGGCCAACCAGGCTGCAGCAGGTTCGATCGCAATGACTCCGCGCCGTTCGACCTGTCTGGCATCGCGCACCAATTGCACCGCTTCGGCATCAACGCATTGTGTTGCAAAGCGTGCCAAGGCCCGATGGGGCCTGGTGTCTGACAACTTGCACTCCAGCAGCTGGTAGAGGGCACCATCACAACTCAGGCAGAAATCAACCTCGGCACCATCCTTGGTGCGGATGTAGTGAAGGCCGACGTCGCGGCCGGTGGTGTCGCCGCGGTAGTGCACCTGCTTGCAGAGCATGACGGCGACCGCATTCTCAAAACGCACGCCCTCATCACCCTTCACCATGCCGGTATCGATGAAATACACCTTTGGGGCCTGCAGCAGTGAGCGGGCAATGTTGCGGTGCCAGGGCTGTACCAGAATCACCACGTGGAGCGCCTGCAGGATCTGCAGATAACGCTTCAAGGTGGTGGGCGACACCGCCAGGTCTCGGGCCACGGAAGCCAGCGACAGGGGCGAGCCCACGCGTTCGCGCAGCAGCTCCACAAACACCCGCATCGCATTGATCTCCTGCAGGCGTGAAAACTCGAGCACGTCTTCACGAATCAGGTCAGTGGCGTACTGACGGCGCCAACGCCTGGCTTCATCGGCACTTTCAGCCAGTGCAGGCTCGGGGAAGCCACCGCGCTCGATCAGATGCAGCAGCGCCCGCTCGGGCCCAGCTCCGGTCTGCGTGCACCATTCGCGCACCGAAATGGGATCGAGGTGCAGATGCAGATAACGGCCGGCCAATGACTCGCCCGATTGCCGAAAGGTGTCCATGCGGGCACTGCCGGTGACCAGCAGCGCTTGCTCTGCAGGCTTGGCATCGATAACCCCCTTGAGCCATGGCTTCCACGCAGGCATCTTGTGGATCTCGTCGAGAACCACCAAAGCTGCCCGCGGATCCCATGACTGCCGCAGCAGCACAGCACGATCGGCGGGGACGTCCCAGTTGAGGTAGCTCGCCGAGCTGACCTGCCCGATGAGCTGCCGGGCCAGTGTCGTCTTGCCAACCTGACGGGCACCCGTCAGCACAACAGCCTTGCGGGCCAGATCACGGCGAAGCTGGGCCTCGAGATAGCGTTGCATGCGACCAAACTAGCGGCTAGTGGCAAAAAGTCGCGACTTTTTGATCACGAGCTGGCAGAAAGTCGCAACTTGCCGGCATCACAGCGGCGCCCTGGCGCTGGCAAAGACATGCGAGCGCCGCCAGGCTGCGCTGCAACGCCTGCCAACCCAACCCACCGCCGGGGCCTCAGGACTGCCTGGGCTGCGGGCAGACGCCTGCTGCTGCAACACCTGGTGGGTGATGGCTGGGATAGACAACCCCGGTGCCGCCAGCACGCCATCAGCGCCCTGTCCGCTCCGACGGGCTGAGCCGCACCCAGTAATCGAAGAGCGCCTCCATCTGTCCGCGGGCCTGCTCGCGCGCCAGCCAGGCGTTGATGTAGCGGCGCAGGGCAGCGTCATCACCTGCGATCGTCCAGACCAGCTCGCCGGCCAGGCGATCCTCGAACGGGGCAATCAAGGTGGTGCGGGGGTGCAGCACCGCCCAGGAGGAGCCACCCTCGGCGGTGGTGAGCAGGCCATCGAAACGGCTCTGACCATCAGCGCCGAAAAACAAATCCTTGCTGGCCAGGGGCTGCAGCTGCAGGCTGAGGCGCCCCTGGGTGCCCGCCAGCTCCTGGCGCAGCTGATCGCGCAGCTCCGGGGTGAGCAGCTGCGGATCGGTAACGGCAATCAGCAGCGGCCGCATCAACCGCTGCTGGCGCAGGTTCTGGAGCAGGGCCACCTTGGCATCGGGCACCACCAGCCAGGGCCAGATGCACCCGCTGGTAGCCCTGGCTGAGCTGGTGGCGCACGGCCCGCTGAGGGCTGGTCTGGATGCCGCCCACCGCCAGATCAATCCAGGCCGAATCCATCCAGCGTTCCAGGCTCTCCAGATCGGCCTCGCGCACCTCCAGGCGCACGCCGAGGCTACGCGCCAGGGCTGACACCAGATCAAGGTCGTAGCCCACCAGCTCTCCGCGGCCGTTGCGATACGCCCAGGGCATGCCGTCAGAGCGAACCCCCACCCGCAGCACCCGCCGCTGCAGGATCGCCGCCAGGCTCACCGGCCCCGGCTGCAGCTGCTGCAGCGCAGGCGGCGGCTTGAGCTGGTCGATAGATCCGAGGGCCAGCAGCTTCTGATCGTTGCGGTAGGTGCCCTCGAGCGCCTGCGCCAGCTGGGCCCGGGCCAAGCGGCCGCCGCCCAAGGCAAACAGAGCAGCCAGCAGAGGCGCCGCCAGCAGAGGCAGCGGCCGCAGGCGGCAGCGGCCCACAGCCCGGGCATAGACGAGCACCGCCAGCACCACCAACCCCTCGAGGGACAGCACCTTCTCAAAGCGGTAGAGCCACTCGCCGTTGATGTAGATCAGCTGGAGCAGATCAAGCGGCAGACCGCGGGCCTGCAGCTCCTCGCGGATCACCGCCTTCAGCCCGGAAACGGCGGCCGGGATGGCCGTGAGCAGCATCCTGGCGCTCTGGGCGGGGCTCAACGGCTGATCCACATACCAGCCGGCGAAGGGGATGAACCAGAGCGCCGCCACCTGCCCCAGGGTGGGCAGGGCATAGCCGAGTGACACCAGCGGGGCCAGTTCATCGGCGGCCTGGGGCTGGCGCCCGCCTGGATCGAGGCTGGCGGGCAGTTCGTGGCGCAGGTTCTCCACCAGCATCGGCAGCGTAATCAGAAGGTTGGCGCTGCTGGCGGTGAGCACCAGCGGCCCCCGGATCGCGCGCCAGAGCAGACCCGCCGGCAGAGGCACCAGGGCCAGCAGCATGCCGGCGCACAGGATCGTGAGCAGCAGGAAGTCGAGCATCGAGAGCTGGAAGAAACCCTGGATGCGCAGCAGCTGCGGCCAGTCGAGCCGGGCAGTGTTAAGGGCCGTGAGCGCGAAGATGCCGAAGGGAACGATCCGCGCCACCAGGCGGTTGAGCCCCGAAAACAGCTGCCGGATCACCTCCAGGGGCTCCAGCAGCCGGGCCTTGGTCTCCAGGCTCTGGAGCACCATCCCCAGCACCGAGCTGAACAGCACCACGGCGGGAAAATTGTCTGCGGCTAGGCCGCTGAAGATGTTGTCGGGCAAATACACCCCCAGCAGATCGACCGGCTGCGGTCGCTCGAATAGCCCGGCGTGAAAAAACTGGGAGGTGACCAGGGGCGGCAGGAAGCACGGCAGCAGCAGCACCACTGCCCCCGCCGCGAACCACAGGCCCAGCAGCACCACCAGCCCGGAGCGCACGAAGCTGCGCAGCATGCCCGGCTGCAACGAGCCGAAGCCCACCACCAGCTCGCAGATCAAAAACGGCATCACAACGATCTGGGAGGCCTGCAGAAACAGCCGACCGAGGGGCTCGAGCGCCTCGGCAGCCTGGGGCCAGAGCAGGCCCACCAGCACGCCCAGCGGCAGCATCAACAGGCACTGGTTGCCGATTGAACGCGGCCAGAGCGATCCCAGAGTGCGGCGCGCAGCCATCAGCTGCCCACCGGCCAGGCCAGCCGCAGGCCCAGCGCCAGCTCCCGCCCCTGCATGGCCATCAGGCCGGCCTTCACGCTCCAGGGGGCGGTGGCAAACAACCGCACCATGGCCGCCACCAATTCGGGAACGCTGGCGGTGTTGGCCAGGAAGCCATACCACTGGGCATCGGGCAGGGCGAAGAAGGTGGCGAAGTGGGCCCGCAGCTGGGACTCGGAGAAACGCATCAGCTTCTCCAGTCCGAATTGGTAGAGCGCATGCTTGCGGCGCAGCTCCAACGACCACAACGCCTGCCAGCCCGCCTGGGCCAATTGGGCTGGTGAAGCCGCGGGATCCGCCTCCAGCGCCGCCGCCACCGCATCCGCCACCGCCGGAGCCCGGCGCAGCAGCGCCCCCACCATGTAGCCCGAGGCCGGATGCACCATCGCCGCGGCCCCACCGAAGCCCAGCACCGGCTGATCGAGATCCGGCAGGGGCAGGTTCATCGGGAACAGGCAAAACTCCTCGTGCTCCACCTGCTCGATCGCCACGCCGCGATGGGCCAGGCGCCGCTCCAGCCGCTGCTGCAGCACCGCATAGGGCACCGGCGGCGCCAGGGCTAGGGAGGTTTCCTCGACGAAGAAACGACCGCCGCCCAGGTCCATCGCATACAGAAACGTGGGGGGCGCCTGCCGCTCCGCGGCGCTGAGGTGATCGGCGCGGTAATCCATCAGCACGAATTGCCCCGGCTCCACCGGCGGCGCCGAAAACCGCCCCACCACCCCGTAGGCCGCCTGCCCCGCCACTGGCCCCCGCTCAGGCCGCTGCACAAACACCGCCTGGTGGCCGCTGGCATCCACCACCAGCCGCGCCTCAAGCACGGCGCCATCCGTGCAGGTGAGCCGACTGCGGCCACCCCCATGGCTCAGCTCCTGCGCCAACCCCCGCAGCCACTGCACGCCAGCCGCCTCGCAGCGCCCCAGCCAGAACTGCTGCAGCCGAGTTTTGTCGAACAGGCCGTAGTCGCGGCCGTGGCGGGTGGGGCTGTTGGCTGGATCGGCAGGATCACTGCTGCCGGAGCCGAAGTAGCTGCAGGTGTGGCTCCAGCGGTGCTCCAGCAGATGGCCCAGGCCGAGGGCATCCACCTCATCGCCCCAGATGCCGTAGGTGTTGGGCCAGGGATCGCGGGGATCAGCCGCGGCCAGCACGGCCACCTGCAGCTGGCGCTCCGCCAGCTCAGCGGCGATGGCCAGGGCCGCCGGGCCGCCACCCACCACCAGCACGTCAGAAACCGGCACGTCAGACATCGGGCAGGTGGATGTCGAGGCTGGCGCGATTGTTGAGCTGGAGAGCGGCCTCCTCCAGGATCTGACCCTCGGGATCGGCGATCACCACGAGGCGATGGGTCCCAGCGGGCAGCTGCAGGGGCACGCTGAAGGTTTCGCTGGCACCGGCCGCCAGCCAGGGGAGCCGCAGATAGCGATGGCCGCTGTAGCGGTCGTTGACCACCACGGCAACGCCCACATCGCTCACATCCATCGCCCCACGGTTGGCCACGGTGAAGTGGGCGCTGCCATCGCGGAAGTGCAGCGCCTCAATGGCCAGATCACTCACCAGCTGGTGGAGGTGCTGCAGGGGATAGAGCACCAGCCGCTGCAGGGAGGCCAGCCGCGTGCCGGGATGTTCGTGGTGCAGGTGGCCGCCGTAGCGCAGATCGGTGCTGCAGCCGTGCAGATGCAGATGGGCATGGGGGTCGGGGATGGTGACCCGGCCCAAGGCCGGATCGGTATCGAAGAAGCCGCAGCAATCCCACTCCAGGGAGCGGTCCAGAAAGCGGATCGGATCGCTGGGATCCCCAGGATCCTCCGGAGCCAACCGGTAGTGCTGCAGCAGCTGGTAGATGCTGCGCGCTGCGCTGCCGTCGCTGGCCGCACTGCTGGCGATGGCGGTGTTGCGCCGCTGCTGCCCCATGCACAGCTTCGAGGCCACCGTGATCACCAGCGACTCCCACTGCGACACCAGGCGCAGGCCATAAATCGGCGCCTCCGCTAACCGACCCTGGTGCCGCAGCTGGGCAATCGCCTCGGCCACCAGCTCCTGCAACGGCCGGCCCCGCACCTCGCACAGGCTGGCCAGATCCACCGGCGTGCGCACGGCGGTGGCATCACCGCTGAAGCACACGTAGGGGAAGTGGCTGCTGCCATCCCCAGGCCGCAAGGGCCGAATGCCGCCATCGCTGGCCTGGCATTTCCAGATCGTGGTTGCCGCGCCATCGGCATCCTGCAGGAAGGTGAGCTCGCCGTTGTCGATGCTGGTGGTGGTGCCCAGGCCGAGCACGTCACCCTGGAGAGGAATGCGCTCCAGGGGCAGGTGCTCATTCACATCACCCTGAATCAGATCGCGGACGGTGTTAGCAATCCAGAAGTCGGCCATGGGGATAGGCCTGGGACTCAGGCGTCTGGGGCGGTATCGGGGCTGACCGCGGCATCAATCGGGTCCTCGGCCCCCTCCAGAGCGGGCACCTCCAGGGTGGGAGCATCCTCCTCTTCCGGCGCGGGCGGCACCAGCACCACTTCGGTGAGGCGGTCGCCGGAGTCGAGCTTCTGCAGGCGCACACCGGTGGCAGCGCGGGACTGCTGGGGAATGGCATCGGCCTGGGTGCGCACGATCACCCCCTTCTCGCTCACCAGCAGCAGCTCCTCGCCGGCGCCGAGCACCTTGAGGCCCACCAGCACGTCGCCGGCGCGGCGGAACTTCATGCAACGCAGGCCCATGCCGGCCCGCTTCTGCAGCCGGAACTGATTCACCGGCACCCGCTTGCCCAGGCCGCTGGCGCTGGCCACCAGCACCCACGGACCCTCGCTCGGCGCCACTTCGTCGCCCTCGTCTGCGTCAGCGTCGTCGCTGGCGCTGCTGGCCACCTGGTCGGCGAGCTCGGCCGGGATCACATCCATGCTCACCAGCTGATCGCCGGCGCGCAGGTTCATAGCGCGCACCCCGCGGGCGGTGCGGCCCAGGGGGCGCAACTCCTCATCGCTGAGGCGGAAGTGGATGGTCATGGCGTTGCGCGAGCCGATCAGCACGCTGTCGCCGGGCTGGGCCAGCCGCACCCAGGTGAGGGCGTCGCCGTCCTCCAGGGAGATGGCGATCAGGCCGTTGGAGCGGATGTTGGCGAAGGCCGAGAGCCTGGTGCGCTTCACATAGCCACCACTGGTGAGCATCACCAGCACGGCATCTTCGGCGAATTCGCTCACCGCCAGCAGCGAGGTGATCTGCTCCTCGCGGGGAATCGGCAGCATCTGCACGATCGGCGTGCCCTTGGCGGCCCGGCTGCAGATCGGCACCCGGTAGGCCGGCACGGTGTACACCACACCCCGATCCGAGAAGAGCAGCAGGTTGTCGTGGTCGTTGCAGCTGATGAACAGCTTCACGGCCTCCTCACCCTGGCTCTTGGTGCCGGCCTTGCCGCGGGTGCCGCGGCTGGTGGCCTCGAATTCGCTCACCGGCATCCGCTTGAGGTAGCCGTTCTCGGTGAGCAGCACCACCGAGCGCTCGTTGGCGATCAGGTCGATGTCTTCAAGGCCGCCCTCCAGATCCAGGATCTCGGTGCGGCGGGGCGAGAGGTAGCGGCTGCGAATCACACCGAGCTCCTCGGTGATGATCGTGAGCACCCGCTCGCGGTTGGCCAGGATGTCCTTGTAGTCGGCGATCTTGACCACGAGGTCTTCGTGCTCGAGCCGGATCTTGTCGGCCTCCAGGGCGGTGAGGCGGCGCAGCTGCATCTGCAGGATGGCGTCGGCCTGGATCTCGCTGAGGCCGTGGCGCTCCTGCAACTGCTGGCGGGCCGTGGCCGCATCCGAGGCGGCCCGGATCAGGGCGATGATCGGATCGAGCTGGTCGAGGGCCAGCAGCAGACCCAGCAGAATGTGGTCACGCTCTTCCGCCTTGCGCAGGAAGTAGCGGGTGCGGCGCTCGATCGTCTCGACGCGGAAGTCGAGAAACACCTGCAGCATTTTGCGCAGGGTGAGCAGCACCGGCTCCGACTTCACCAACGCCAGCATGTAGGCGCTGAAGTTGTTCTGCAGCGGGGTGAGCTTGAACAGGTTGTTCAGCACCACCTGGGGGTAGGCGTCGCGGCGCAGCTCGATCACGATCCGCATGCCGTCGCGGTCGGATTCGTCGCGGATGTCGGCGATGCCCTCGAGCTTCTTGTCGTTCACCAACTCAGCGATCCGCTCAATCAGCGAGGCCTTGTTGGTCTGGAACGGCAGCTCGGTGATGATCACCGCATCGCGATCGGGGCGGCCCTTCACCTCCACCGTTTCGATCGAGGCCACGCCACGCATCGTCACCGAACCACGACCGGTGGTGTAGGTCTCGCGGATGCCGCGGCGGCCCAGGATCTGGCCCCCCGTGGGGAAGTCGGGCCCCGGGATGATCGCCATCAATTGGAGATCGTCGATCTCGGGGTTGGCGATCAGCGCCAGCATCCCGTCGATCAGCTCGGTGAGGTTGTGGGGCGGGATGTTGGTCGCCATCCCCACGGCGATGCCGGTGGAGCCGTTGAGCAGCAGCTGCGGAATCCGCGCTGGCATCACGGTCGGCTCCTGCTGGGAGCCGTCGAAGTTGTCGGCGAAGTCGACCGTCTCGGCTTCGATGTCTTCGAGCAGGCTGTCGGTGGTGAGCGCCTGCAGCCGCGACTCGGTGTAGCGCATGGCGGCCGGGGGGTCGCCGTCCACCGAGCCGAAGTTGCCATGCCCGTTCACCAGGGGCATGCGCATGTTGAAGTCCTGGGCCATCCGCACCAGGGCGTCGTACACCGCCGTGTCGCCGTGGGGGTGGTACTTACCGAGCACCTCACCCACCACACGGGCGCATTTGCGGTAAGGCCGGTCGCTGGTCAGGCCCAGCTCGTACATCGCATACAGGATGCGCCGGTGCACCGGCTTGAGGCCGTCGCGGGCATCGGGCAGGGCCCGGCCCACGATCACGCTCATCGCATACTCCAGATAGGAGCGCGACATCTCGTTGCGCAGATCGGTCTGGATGATCCGCGAATCGCCGTTGCCGCCGGACTCCCCCGGTGAGCCAGCACCGGGTCCGCTGGGGTCCGCCATGGATGACCGTCTTGAGCAAGGGTCAGTTTATCGAAGCCCCCCGGGAAATGCCCAAATCAGCGCCAAGCTCGCGATGAGTAGCCGTGAACTGCCGCCACGCCAGGAGGCGGAGCTGCGCCGCAAGCAGGAGCGGGGCCAGCTGCAGGTGCGCGCCGCCGCCGAGTTTCGGAGCCTGGTGCAGCAAGCCGGGCTGGCCGAGGCCTACGCCGCCACCGATGTGGTGGTGGCCGCCGATGCGGGCTTCACCGACCAGGCCAGCCTGCTCCTGAGCCTCGGGCCAACGGATCCACCCATTCGCCTGCGCGCTGGACAGCTGGCCGGCGTGCAGGGGCTGGCGGGCTGCGGCAGCGGCGAGCTGGTGCTGCCGATCGGCGGCGGGCTTGGCGATGCCCCTGGCGGCGCTGAACTGCTGGCCGCCCTGCTGCAGGGGCAGGCGCTGCCATTCGACGCCCGTGGCGAGGCCACCGCCCTGCACCCCCGCCGCGAGCTGCACACCGAGCTGGGCCTGGAGCAGATCGGCACCGGCCGCCTGCTGCTGCACCGGGCCATCAGTGAAAACGGGGTGGTGGCCCTCAGCCAGGCCGAAAGCCCCTGCCCCAGCCCCTACGGCACCCTGCTGGGACCGGCCGCCAACGCCCTCTATTCCTGCGGCGGCGCCGGCAGCATCGGCCTCACCATGCCGGGGCTATCGCTGCTGGGCCCGGGCTCACCGGTGCTGGTGGGGGGCGCCCTCGGCTGGGTGGTGGGGGCCGGCAGCGGCCACCAGCCCGGCTGCCGCCGCCAGGCCAGCGGCCATGCCCGCACCCCAGGGGCGGCGGCCGCAGTGTGCGTGGATCTGCACGACCTGCGGCCCGAGTGGGTGCGCCCCTGCTTCTTTGAGGGCCACGGCAGCGCCCTGCTGGTGGCGATCGCGGCGCCGGTGCCGCTGATCAATGGCTCGGTAGCGCGCCAGGCCGCCGCCGGTCCGGAGGCGTTGGAGGCCCCCGTGCTCGACCTCTCGGTGCCGCGGCGGGTCAAGCCCAGCCTGGGGGCGGTGACCTATGCGGAGCTGCTCAGCGGCACGATCACGGTGCGGGGCCGCCCGGTGGCCTGCGCCCCCTCCAATAGCCCGCGGCTGGCCACCGCCGCCGCCGAAGCGCTGGCGGAAGCCCTGCGCAGCGGCGCCTTCCCGCTGCGGCTGCCCCTGGTGCCGCTGAGCCCTCGCCCCAGCCTGCTGCCGATCGAAGCCTGAGCTGTGGGTCGGCCGGGTGTTGGTCTGGCTGCCAACCACACGTAAGCTCCCGCCACACCTGTGCACCCGCGGCGCCGCCTGCCATGGCCGACGACACCACCAGCAGCCCCGACCAGAGCGCTACCAACCCGAACACTCCCGAGCCTGCTGAGCAAGCAGTCGAATCGGTGGAGCAGTCGGTGGAGCTGGTTGAGCAGATTGAGCCGATTGGACTTGTTGAACAGGTTGTTGAACAAACCGCTGAAGCAGCGGTGACCGCCCCCCCCGAGCCCAGCGTTGCCACCACGTTGTTGGTGGAGCCCTCACCAGCTCCCCTCGCAACCCAGCCGGGCCCATCAGCCGGCGGCGAGGGCACAGGCGAGGGGGAGGGCGGTGAGTGGGAGCTGCTGCTGCAGAAGCTGGGCCAGTGGCTCAACCAGGGTGAACTGCAGAGCCTCTGGAGCCAGGCCCGCAAACCCGTCACGTTCTTGGCAGCCCTGGTGGGCCTGCTGCTGGTGCTGCGCGTCTACAACGCCGTGCTCGGTGCCCTCGACAGCCTGCCGCTGGTGCCCGGGCTCCTGGAGCTGGCTGGCGTGGTGTGGTCGGTGCGCTACGGCGTGCCCAAGCTGCTGCGCAGCAGCGAGCGGGAACGGCTGTTGAGCGGCCTGGGCAATCGCTGGAAGTCCTTCCGCGGCAAAGGCTGAGCCGACATCGCTCCAAAGGAATCGGGGCGCACCGGTTGATAGCTTGGCCCGAATACGCACAGTTCCGGTGAACATCCAGCTCGGTCGCAATCGCGTCGTCCGCCGCGCCTACGGCATCGACGAGATCGCCCTGGTTCCGGGCGGCCGTACCGTCGACCCCGCCGTCACCGACAGCAGCTGGAGCCTGGGCGGCATCAGCCGCGAGATCCCGATCATCGCCAGCGCCATGGACGGCGTGGTGGATGTGGGCATGTGTGTGGCACTCGCCAAGCAGGGCGCCTTGGGTGTGCTCAACCTGGAGGGCGTCCAGTGCCGCTACGACGACCCCAACCCTGCCCTCGATCGCATCGCCGCCGTCGACCGCGACAGCTTCGTGCCGCTGATGCAGGAGCTCTACAGCCAGCCGGTGCGGGAAGACCTGATCCGCCAGCGCATCGCTGAAATCAAGCAGCAGGGCGGCATCGCCGCGGTGAGCGCCACCCCGGTGGCGGCCCTGAAATTCGGCCGTGCCATTGCTGAAGCGGGCGCCGATCTGTTTTTTGTGCAGGCCACGGTGGTCAGCACTGAGCACATCGGCCCTGAGGGCCAGGAAACCCTCGATCTTGAGGCCCTCTGCCGCGACTTCGGCGTGCCCGTGGTGATCGGCAACTGCGTCACCTACGACGTGGCCCTCAAGCTGATGCGGGCCGGCGCCGCCGGCGTGATGGTGGGCATCGGCCCCGGTGCCGCCTGCACCAGCCGCGGCGTGCTCGGCATCGGCATCCCCCAGGCCACTTCGGTGGCCGACTGCGCTGCCGCCCGCGACGACTACTTCAACGAAAGCGGCCGCTACGTGCCGATCGTGGCCGACGGCGGCATCGTCACCGGCGGCGACATTTGCAAATGCCTGGCCTGCGGCGCCGACGCCGTGATGATCGGCTCACCCATCGCCCGCGCCGCCGAGGCCCCCGGCCGCGGCTTCCACTGGGGCATGGCCACCCCCAGCCCGGTGCTGCCCCGCGGCACCCGCATCAAAGTGGGCACCACCGGCAGCCTTGAAAAAATCCTGCGCGGACCCGCCTCCCTCGACGACGGCACCCAGAACCTGCTCGGCTGCATCCGCACCTCCATGGGCACCCTGGGCGCCCGCACCATTAAGGAGATGCAGCAGGTGGAGGTGGTGGTGGCCCCCTCCCTGCTCACCGAGGGCAAGGTGTATCAAAAGGCCCAGCAGCTGGGCATGGGCAAATAGATCGCGGCGTTAGCGTGAAGGCGTGGGGGCTTCGGCTCACACACTCCTCACACCCTCCGGCCCGGCGCGTCCGGGCCTTTTGTCTTCCCCCGGCACCCAGTCAGCAGCCACCCAGCCAGGCTGATCACGTCCTGCAACGGTCCATGGTTGCCTCGAAATAACCTTGCTAGATTCCCTGAAACCCTGATCCAGCAAGGATGTCCAGCGCTGCCGCTGTCACTGACGCTTCCTTTGAGCAAGATGTGCTCAAGAGTGATCTGCCCGTGCTGATCGACTTCTGGGCCCCCTGGTGCGGCCCCTGCCGCATGGTTGCGCCGATCGTGGACGAGATCGCCGCCGAATTCGAGGGCAAGATCAAGGTGTTCAAGCTCAACACCGACGAAAACCCCAACGTCGCCAGCCAGTACGGGATCCGCAGCATCCCCACCCTGATGATCTTCAAGGGCGGCCAGAAGGTCGACACCGTGGTGGGTGCCGTACCCAAGACCACCCTCTCAGGCACGATCTCCAAGTACCTCTAAGCATCCCTGCTGGTTGAGGGCAGACAGCTGAGCGACCCATCCCGTTTCGGCCAGAGTCCGCTGCAGGTTCTGGCCCAGGAGCTCGAAAACCACCCCCAGCGGCACCTAATCGAGCGATCGCTGGTGTCGCTGTTGCAGGTGAGTCGCCACGAACGCGGCCAAGATGAGTGGCGCCTGATCAGCGGTGCCCTGGCCGATATCAGCGAAGCGCTGGAGGTGTTTCACCCCCATCGCGACACCCGCAAGATCACCGTCTTCGGCTCGGCCCGCACCGTCGCCAGCGACCCCTGCTACGGCCTGGCCGAGCAGCTGGCCCGCTGTGCTGTTGAAGCCGGCTTCGAGGTGATGACCGGAGCCGGCGGCGGCATCATGGAGGCCGCCAACAGCGGTGCCGGCTGCGAAGCCAGCATCGGCCTCAACGTCGATCTGCCGTTCGAGCAGCACGCCAATCGCTTTATGAGCAGCTGCGATGGCCGGCTGCTGCACTTTCGCTATTTCTTCACCCGCAAGCTGTTCTTCCTGCGGGAGAGCGATGCCCTGGTGGTGTTGCCGGGGGGCTTCGGCACCCTCGATGAGCTGTTCGAATCGCTCACCCTGATTCAGACCGGCCGCACCCCACCGATCCCCCTGGTGCTGCTCGCCCCCGAAGACGACAGCTTCTGGAGCGGCTGGCAGCGGGATCTCAACGAAGGGCTGGCCGCCCGCGGCGTGATCTCCCCAGAAGACGGCGACCTGCTGAGCGAAGCCCACACGGGCGAGGAGGCGGTGGCCCGCATCAGCCACTTCTACCGGTTGTTTCACTCGGCGCGGCTCGGCGACGATCGCATCGAGCTGCTGCTCAACGCCGCCCTCCAGAGCGAGCAGCTCAAGGCCCTGAATCTCCAGTTCGACGATCTGGTGGATGAGGGCGTGATCCAGGCCCGCGACACCGTCGACGACCACGGCCTGCTGCGCCCCTGCCTGCACTTCCACTTCGACCGCCGCCGCATCGGCCGCCTCTACCAGCTGCTCGATGTCCTCAACAGCCTGCCCGTTCCGCCCGACCAGGTGCTGGAGCAGCCTGGGCGGCGCCAACCCATCACGCCCCCATGACGCGCCTTGGCCTGATCGACTACGGCATGGGCAATTTGCACTCGGTGCAGCGGGCCTTTGAGCGGCTCGGCGCCGTGGTGCAGCCGGTGTCCAACGCCGCCGAGATGGATGGCTGCACGGCCCTGGTGCTGCCGGGGGTGGGCGCCTTTGATCCGGCGATGCAACGCTTGCGCCAGGGCGGCCTGGCCGAGGCGATCACCCGCTGGTGTGCCGCGGGCAAGCCCCTGCTGGGCATCTGTCTGGGCCTGCAGCTGTTGTTTGAGGCCAGCGACGAGGGCACGGCGGCAGGCCTCGGCCTGCTCAAAGGCCGGGTGCGGGCCCTGCCGCGCTGCCCGGGCCAGCCGATTCCCCACATGGGCTGGGAGCCGCTGATCGCCGCCAACCCCAGCCCGCTGCTACCCGCCGGCGGCCCAGACACCTGGGTGTATTTCGTGCACTCCTACGCCGCCGAACCCAACGATCCGGCCTGCAACACCGCCCTGGTGCGCTTCGGCGACACCGCCGTCACGGCCGCGGTGTGGCAGGGCGCCATCGGGGCGTGCCAGTTTCACCCGGAGAAATCCGGCCCCCACGGGGAGGTGATCCTGCGCCGCTGGCTTGCCTGGCTCGCCGCCCAATGAGCCTGCGGCTGAGCGGTGGCCGGCGCCTGCAGAGCCCGCCTGGCAACACGGCCCGCCCCACCAGCTCCCGGGTGCGGCTGGCGGTGATGAACCTGCTGGCGCCGGAGCTGCCGGGCTGCGCCTGGCTGGATCTGTGCAGCGGCAGCGGCGTGATGGCCTGCGAGGCGCTGCAGCGGGGCGCCCGACGCGTCGTGGCGGTGGAGCAGGACCGGCGGATCGCCGCCGTGGCCAGGGCCAACCTGGATGCGGTGGGCCAGGGGCTTGATCAGGGGCTGGCGCGGGCCGCTGGGGCATCTCCCCACTGGGAGGTGCACTGCCGCGAAGTGAGCCGCTGGCTGGCCCAGCCTGACAGCGAAGGCTTTGATCTGATCTACGCCGATCCGCCCTATGCCGCCGGGCTCTACGTTGCGATCGCCGCTGGCGTGGCCGCAGGCGACTGGCTTAAGCCCGGCGGCACTTTGGTGTGGGAATGCGCCAGCTCAGCGGTGCCACCCAAGCCCAAGGGGTGGCAGCAGCGGGACGAACGGCGCTATGGCAGCACAAGCCTGGTGGTGCTGCAACAGGCCTGATCGCCGCAAAACGACAAGCAAGCCTCAGTCGAGCAGGGTGCCGCGGCGATACTGGTTCCAGGCCGCCACAAACAAGCCGGCCAGGGTCACAGGAATCAGACCGAGCACGATGCCGCAGAGCAGGGGTTCGATCATGGGGCGGTTACGGCATCAATCTGGGCACAATTGTTCCACGTCCATGGCTCTCACCGCGAGCCTGCTGCACCAACTGTGACCGGCCCACCCCTGACCCCCAAGGTCTCCCCAGCTCCTGCCTCCCCGGCACCCGTCGCCCCGGCAGCCGTCGCCCCGGCAGCCGTTGCCGCCACCGGCCGCCGCGGCCTGATCGCCGCCCTGGTGGGGATGGCGGCGGCCGCCTGCATCGTGGCGGTGCTGCTGGTGCTGCCAGCAGCCCAGGCCGACCCTTACACGCGCCAGACCCTCGAGCTCAGCGGCTCTAGTGAAAACGGCGGCCGGCTGTTCCGGCTCAACTGCGCCGGTTGCCACGGCATTGCCGGCCAGGGCCTGGTGGGCCCCAACCTGCACGGGGTGGCGGAACGCAAGGCCCCACGCCAACTGATCCAACAAGTTGTGAGCGGCCGCACCCCGCCGATGCCGCGCTTTCAACCCGAGCCCCAGGCCATGGCCGACCTGCTGGCCTATCTCAACGGCCTGGTGTGAGCGCCACACCCCAACCGCCTCCCCCGCTCGCCGTGGTGCTGGTGGAGCCCGCCGGGCCCCTGAACGTCGGCAGCGTCGCCCGGCTCTGCGCCAATTTCGGGGTGGCGGAGCTGCGCCTGGTGGCCCCCCGCTGCGACCACCTGGGCGAGGAGGCCCGCCGCATGGCCGTGCATGGGGCCTGGGTGCTGGACCAGGCCCGCCTGTTCCCCAGCCTCAGCGCCGCCCTGGCCGACTGCCACCGGGTGGTGGCCACCAGCGGCCGGCGCGCCGGTGAACCCCTGCCCCTGCTGGCCCCGGAGCCGGCCCTGCACTGGCTGGCCGAGGGGCCACCAAGCGCCCGGGCCCTGGTGTTCGGGCGGGAAGACCGGGGCCTCAGCAACGACGAGCTGCTCCAGGCGGGTCGGCTGCTGACCCTGGGCAGCGGTAAGGCCTACAGCTCCCTCAACCTCTCCCACGCTGCCGCCCTGGTGCTGCACAGCTGGCACGGCCTCGGAGCTGCTGGCGCCTCTGCGCCGGCCCCAGCCCCAAGCCTGGCCCCCAACCCCGGCGACCGCCGGGCCCTCGAGTCCATGCTCGGCGACGCCGAAGCCCTGCTGCTCGACGTGGGCTTCCTCTATCCCCACACCGCCCACGCCCGCATGGCCAAACTGCGGGCCCTGCTGCAACGGGCCCAGATCTCGGCCGAGGAGGTGGCCCTGGTGCGCGGCATGGTGCGTCAGCTGCGCTGGGCCAGCCAGCGAGGCAGCAAGCCTGGCCAGACCCCTTAGCGTCGGACCACTTCGACTGCATGGCCCTGTGACTGCTGGCCGTTCGCCCCGCAGCCCCAAAAGCCGCTGGGGCCAGCCCCTGCGGCTGGTGTTGCGCTTGATGGTGATGGGCATCGGTCTGGGGGTGATCACCGGCACCAGCCTCAAGCTGCTGGCCCCCCGCCTGGCCCAGGGCGCCATGGAGGCACCCAGCCTCGACCTCGGGGCCGCCAACACCGGCAAGGGGCTCGACCCCGGCCAGTTCGAACCCCGCACCGAGCTGACAGCCCTGAGCCAGCGCTGGGCCCAGCTCGCCGCCGCCCAGAAAGGGCTGCAGAGCTCGGCCTTCCTGCTGGTGCTCGACGACGGTCGCTTCGCCCAACTGCAGCCCGACCTGGCCCTGCCGGCCGCCAGCTCGATCAAAACGCCGATCCTGCTGGCGGGTCTGGAAGACTTCGACAACGGCAAACTGCGCTGGAACGAGCCGCTGCCCCTCACCAAGGAGGTGGTGGGTGGAGGTGCCGGCTGGATGGCCAGCAAACCAGTCGGCACCCGCTTCCCATTTTTCGAGGCGGCCACCGAGATGATCCGGGTGAGCGACAACAGCGCCACCAACCTGCTGATCAAGCGCCTGGGCGGCAAAACCGCCCTCAACGAGCGCTTCACCGCCATCGGCCTGCCTTCCACAGCGGTGAACAACTGGCTGCCCGACCTTGAAGGCACTAACACCACCAGCAGCCGCGACCTGGCCCGCTCGATCGCTCTGGTGGACACCGGCGAGAAACTCAGTCCCCGGGCCCGCGATCTGTTTCGGGAAATCATGGGCACCTCCCGCACCAACACCCTGATTCCCCTGGGGCTGCTGCTGGGGCTCGGCAAGGATTCCGCCGACCCCGACAGCGAGCTGCTGAGCTTCGGGATCACCGCCTACAACAAAACCGGCGACATCGGCATCGCCTATTCCGATGCGGCCCTGATCCAACTGCCCAATGGCCAGCGGGCCGTGGCGGCGTTCATGGTCAAGGGCCCGTTCAACGACCCCCGTTCCGCCGATCTGATCCGTGCCATGGCCGGCGAAGTGTCCAAAACCCTGGTAGGCCGTAAATGAACTCCACCTCCGGACGGCGGCGCGCCCGCCTACCCCTGCTGCTGCTGGCCGTCCTGGTCGCTCCGACCCCGTCGCTCGCCCAACCAGCTCCCGTGCTGCGCCCTCAAACCGTGGCGCCCCTCAGCGGCGGCCTCGACCGGGTGCTGCTGGTGAACGACAACAACCCTGAGCTGATTCGCGAGCCGGGAATCCTGCTGTCCACCTTCCCCGGCAGCGGCCGCGGCGTGCCGTCGGCCCACCTGGATGTGGTCCTCAACGGCCGCTTCGATCTGTTCAGCCACCACGTGTACGCCGGCAAGCCGGAGAGCCTCGATTCCACCCTGTGGCTGGCGGTGCTGGCGGCTCCCCGCGAGCCGGAGCCGGTGATGTTGAAGCTGCTGAGCGGCTCCACGGCGCTGTCCCAGGCGGTGGAGCCCGGCCAGGCCGGCGCCCCCTTCCTGCCACTGCCGGCCCTGATGGCCCAGGGCAGCACGCCGGTGTGGGCCGGACCCGGCAGCCGGGTGGCCACCGAACTGCTGGCCCGCCAGCGCAGCCCCCAACTGCCCGCCAGCTGGACCCTGCCGCCCGGCGCCCCCCGCACCCTGGTGGTGCTACCCCTGCCGGTGCGAGGCCTCGACCCCCTGCTTAATGGCCTCAACCTGCAGATGCGCCTGGAGAGCTCCGGCCCCGTGAGCCTCGCCACCCTGGCCGCCTTCGGCAGCGGCAACCAGCCGCCGCCGGCGAGCACCTGGGCCGCGCTGCTGGAGGGGGGCCTGAGCCCGCGGGAGCACGCCCCCACCCCCCGGGGCAGCAAGGGGGGGATGGTGTATTCGCGGGTGAGTGGGGTGCAGGTGGGCAGCGTCTGGCGCAGCCGCCTCACCGATCCGGGCCAGAATTGGCTGAGCGTGCGCCGGGCGCCGATCTCCTGGCCGATCAGCAGCCTGGAGCGCGGCACCCTGGGCACCGGCCAGGTGCAAACCGCCGAGCTCCAGGCCTTTTACCCCGGCACCGCCTGGGCCGCCCACGGCAACTACGGCGTCGAATACGACCTGAGCATCCCCCTGCGAAACGACACGACCCAGCCAGTGGCGCTGCTGCTGGCGCTGGAATCGCCGATCAAGGGCGATGCTGCCGCCGGGGGCCTGCGCTTCCACAGCATTGGCGGCATCACTAGTGGCAGCCGACCGGTGATGTTCCGCGGCACGGTGGAGGTAACGGGGCTGGATGGCACGCCCTCCCCCTCGGGCGCCCCGGGCCGGCCGGCGGGTCGGCGCAGCTTCCACTTGGTGCAGCGGGCCGGCGAGCCCTCCCCTCCCCTGGGCACGGTGAGCCTGGCGCCAGGGGCAAGCCGCCAGCTGCAGGTGCGGCTGATCTATCCGGCCGATGCCACCCCGCCCCAGGTGCTCAGCCTGCTGCCCGTGCCAGAGCCAGCTGTGAAACAATCCAAAACCACTCCAGCCAGCCATCCGTGACGCCAGCCCCCCGCAAGCGCAGGGTTTTCCCCTTCACCGCGATCGTCGGGCAGGAGGAGATGAAGCTGGCCCTGCTGCTCAACGTGATCGATCCGCGCATCGGCGGCGTGATGATCATGGGCGACCGCGGCACGGGCAAATCGACCACGATCCGGGCCCTGGCCGACCTGCTGCCTGAGATCGACGTGGTGGCCGGCGACCCCTACAACAGCTCCCCAGACGACCCCGACCTGCAGAGCGCCGAGGTACGCGCCCGCGCCGAGCAGGGCGAAGAGCTGCCGGTGGAGCCCCGCCAGGTGCCAATGGTCGACCTGCCCCTGGGCGCCACGGAAGATCGCCTCTGCGGCACGATCGATATCGAAAAAGCCCTGAGTGAGGGCGTGCGGGCCTTTGAGCCGGGCCTGCTGGCCAAGGCCAACCGCGGCCTGCTCTACGTGGACGAGGTGAACCTGCTCGACGACCACCTGGTGGACGTGCTGCTCGACTCGGCTGCCTCCGGCTGGAACACCGTGGAGCGCGAGGGCGTCAGCGTGCGCCACCCGGCCCGCTTCGTGCTGATCGGCTCCGGCAACCCGGAGGAGGGCGAGCTGCGGCCCCAGCTGCTCGATCGCTTCGGCATGAGCGTGGAGGTGCGCACCGTGCGCGATCCCGAACTGCGGGTGCAGGTGGTGGACCAGCGCACCAACTTCGACAGCGATCCCGACAGCTTCAACAACGCTGTGCAAACCACCCAGGACGCCCTGCAGGCGCGGGTGGTGGCGGCCCAACGGCTGCTGGGCCAGGTGCAGATCGACGACGACCTGCGCATTCGCATCTCCGGCATCTGCGGCGAGCTGGATGTGGATGGCCTGCGGGGCGACATCGTCACCAACCGGGCGGCCCGCGCCCTGGCGGCCTTCGAGGGGCGCACCGAGGTCACCGAAGACGACGTATCCCGCGTGGTGGCCTGCTGCCTGCGCCACCGCCTGCGCAAGGATCCGCTCGAGCAGATCGATTCGGGCGACCGGGTGGTGAAGATGTTCTGCAAGGTGTTCAACCGCACAGACAGCGGCGACCGCAGCGCCTTCGAACTGGCTCTGGCGGCTTGAGCGGCCGGCCATCACAGCGCTGGAAGGACGACCGAAACCGGCATTGATAACGGCATATGATGTCGATATCAATCTTGACCGCGGGGGCGCGGGCCCGATGCGCACGATCATCGATCTGCCCGATGCCGATCGGGAACGGCTCGACAGCCTCTGCCGCCAGCGCGGCCTGTCCCGCGCCGAAGGCCTGCGCCAGGCCCTGCGCAGCTGGCTAGACCACCAGGGCGTTCAGCACCAGAGCGTCTTTGGCCTGTGGCGCAACCGCCCGGAAGATTCCCTGAGCCTGGAGCGGGCGCTGCGCAGCGAATGGGAGCACTGACGTGGCCGCTGGGATTGCAGCTGCAGGGCTGCTGCTCGACTCCAACATCCTGATCGATCTCTTACGCGGGGAAGCCCAGGCCCTCGCCTGGATCGAAACCCACGCCGGGGCTGCCTCGATCAGCGTGATCAGCTGGATGGAAATCCTGGTGGGCTGCCGCGATGACGAATTGGGCGCCGTGGAACCCTGGCTGAGCAGCTTTCCGCGCCTGGAGCTGACCCAGGCCATCGCCCGGGAGGCGGTGGCCTGCCGCCGCAGCCTGGGCCTGAAAATCCCGGATGCCATCATCCTCGCTACGGCGCGCTGCCATCGCCTGCAGCTGGTGACCCGCAACACCCGCGATTTCCCGGAGTCCCTCGGCGGTGTGCGGGTTCCGTACCGACTCAGCCCCGAGGACTGAGCCATGCGCATCCTCGGCATCGATCCCGGCCTGGCCCGCGTGGGCTACGGGGTGATCGAGGTGGAGAGCGAGCGGGGCCGCAGCGGCCGCCAGGCGCTGCTCGACTGCGGCATCCTGCGCACCGAGCCCGGCCGCAGCGAGGGGGAGCGGATGGTGGAGATCGCCCGCGACCTGCGGGTGCTGATCCGCACCTGGCGACCCGAGCTGGCGGTGGTGGAGAAGTTTTTCTTCTACCGCTCCAGCACCACCATTGCCGTGGTGCAGGCCCGCGGTGTGCTGATGATGACCCTGGCGCGCTTCAAGGTGCCGGTGGTGGAGTTTCCGCCGATGCAGATCAAGCAGGCCCTCACCGGCCACGGCCATGCCCAGAAAGACGAGGTGCTCGAAGCGGTGATGCGCGAGCTCAACCTCGACACCCCACCCCGGCCCGATGACGCCGCCGATGCTTTGGCCGCCGCCCTGACGGGTTGGTTCCAGCGATGAGCGCCGCGGATGAGGCCACCGCCAGCACCAAAGCCGCGCTGAGGCGGCAATTCCGCGCCCAGCGCCAGGCCCTGCTGCCGGCGGCCCAGCCCGCGATTGAGGCCCAGGCGCTGCGGCACGTGCCCGGGCTGCTGGCCCCGGATCAGCTCCTGGGGCTCTACTGGCCCCTGCCCGGCGAGGTGGATCTGCGGGCCCTGCGGACCCTGCTGCCCGGCCGGGTCGCCCTGCCGGCCATCACCCACGCCGCAGAGGATGGTGATGCCCGACTGGTGTACCGGCCCTGGCACAACGCAGAGGCCTTGGCGCCTGATGGCTGCGGTATCCCCGCCCCAGCGGATCACAATGACGAGCTAGGAGGGGGCGGGCTGGACCCGGAGATGCTGGGCTTGCTGCTGATTCCGGCCCTGGCCTGCGACGCCGCCGGGATTCGGCTCGGTTATGGCGGCGGCTGGTACGACCGGCTGCGGGCCGATCCGGCCTGGGCGCGGGTGCCGGCGCTGGCGGTGCTGCCCCAGGGCTGCCGGCTGGAGCAACTGCCCCGCGACCCCTGGGACGTGCCACTCCACGGCTGGCTGGATGAAAACGGGCCCGGCTGGCTGGATCCCGCGCCTCGGTGTTGAACCGGTCGGACAACTTGTTGAACAACTTGTTGAACAACTTGTTGAACAACTTGTTCAACAAAGGCTTCACAAGCAGCGCAGTAGCTGCCCTCGTTTGCCAGGATCATCTTCATTACACCTGCACCGCCTTGGACCTGTCTGCGTCGCGCACCCCCAGCAGCCACGCCTCAGCCCCTGAGCAGGTGCTGGCCGCCGAACTGCAGGAGCGGGGCCAGAGCCACGACGCCCTCTCGATGATGGTGAGCTCGATGGTGCGGATGGTGCAGGCCGGCAAAAGTAGCGATAGTCGCTGGAAAGCGTCCTGATCCAGCCATGACCCTGCGCCATCCAGTGGTCCGCTTCAGTGCCGCCAGCGGCCTCGCGGCGGTTGCAGCCCTGCTGATTGGGCCAGCCCCGGCCCGCAGCCATGCCCTGGAAAGCAGCCTCGAGCGATTGAGCAGCCTCACCAACCAAGTGGTGCTCGACAGCCGCTTCGGCAACGGCGAACCGGCCGATGATGCGGTGGTGCGGCTAGTGCCACCGGGCGGCACCCCGATCGACGTGGGCCGCACCGACGCCAACGGCCAGCTGCGCTTCCGCCTGCCCCCAGGGGCCACCACCGCCTGGGAAGTGCAGGTGGACAAGGGGCCTGGGCATCGCGACTACCTGGAACTGCCCGGCACCAGCCCCACCACCTCCAGCTCAAGCGCCGCTGGCTGGCAGCCGCTGGCCTTCAGCGGCAGCGGTGGTGTCTTGGGCGTTGGAGCCATTGTTGGGACCCTGGGCATAACCATGACCTGGCGCCGCGGCCGGCGCACCGGACGCCGCTGATGGCAGCCGCCCCCACCGGCAGCCCTGCCCTCGACCAGATCGTGGCGCGTCTAGCCGGCACGACCGATCCCAGGCGGCGCTACGAATACGTGCTGTGGCTGGCCAAGAAGCTCGAGCCCCTTCCGGAAGATTTTCGCGACGACGCCTTCAAGGTGAAGGGCTGCGTCTCCCAGGTGTTTGTGGTGGGGGAACTGGTGGACGGCAAGCTCCACTGGCGCGGCGATTCCGATGCGGCGATCACCAAGGGGCTGCTGGCCCTGCTGATCCAAGGACTGGAGGGGCTGACGCCCGCGCAGGCCACCGCCATCGATCCGAGCTTCATCGCGGCCACCGGTCTGCAGGCCAGCCTCACGCCGTCGAGGGCCAACGGCTTCCTCAACATCCTGCGGCTGATGCAGGCCCAGGCCCAGGCGCTGGCGGGCTGATTTCGGCACAGGCGGGCTGATTTCTAGGATCGCCCCACTGCAATCCCCCAGCGCATGACCATCGGCATCGGCTTGCTCGGCCTCGGCACGGTGGGGGCAGGCGTGGCCGGCATTCTGGCGACCCCCTCCGGGCGCCATCCGCTGGTGGCTGAACTGGACCTGCGTCGGGTGGCGGTGCGCGACCTGACCAGGCCGCGGCCCGTGGAGCTGGCCGCTGAGCTGCTCACCACCAATCCGGAGGCGGTGGTGGACGACCCGGCCGTGGACATCGTGGTGGAGGTGATGGGCGGCCTGGAGCCGGCCCGCTCCCTGATCCTGCGGGCGATCGCCGCCGGCAAGCCGGTGGTGACCGCCAACAAGGCCGTGATCGCCCGCTACGGCGAGGAGATCGCTGCGGCCGCCGCCGAGCAGGGCGTGTATGTGCTGATCGAAGCAGCCGTGGGTGGCGGCATTCCGATCATCGAGCCGCTCAAACAGTCCCTGGGTGCCAACCGCATCCAGCGGGTGAGCGGGATCATCAACGGCACCACCAACTACATCCTCAGCCGCATGGCGGCCGAGGGCGCCGCCTACGCCGACGTGCTGGCCGAGGCCCAGCGGCTGGGCTACGCCGAAGCCGATCCCGCCGCCGACGTGCAGGGCGGCGACGCCGCCGACAAGATCGCCATCCTGGCGGGCCTGGCCTACGGCGGCAGCGTGCCCCGGGCCGCCATCCCCACCGAAGGCATCGACAGGCTGGAGGCCCGCGACGTGGCCTACGCCGCCCAGCTGGGCTATGTGGTGAAGCTGTTGGCGGTGGCCCAGGCCATGCCCAACCTGAATCAGGGCGCCGAGCAGCTGCTGGATGTGCGCGTGCATCCCACCCTGCTGCCCAAAGCCCATCCGCTGGCAGGGGTGAACGGGGTGAACAACGCGATCCTGGTGGAGGGGGATCCGGTGGGCCAGGTGATGTTTTACGGCCCGGGAGCTGGCGCTGGCCCCACCGCCTCGGCCGTGGTGGCCGACATCCTCAACATCGCCGGCATCCGCCAGGCCACCGCAGGCTCAGCCAAGCCCCCCCTCGATCCCCTGCTGGCCGCGGGCAGCTGGCGGGCCTGCCGCCTGGTGGACAGCGCCGAGACGACCCACCGCAACTACGTGCGGCTGCGCACCCGCGACGAGGCCGGTGTGATCGGCAAGATCGGCACCTGCTTCGGCGAAGCGGGCGTGTCGATCCAGTCGATCGTGCAGTTCGAAACCCAGAGCGCCGGCGACGCCGAAATCGTGGTGATCACTCACGACGTGTGCGAAGCCAACTTCCGCCAGGCCCTGGCCGCGATCGAAGCCCTGGCTGACGTGCAGGCCGTGGCCGCCTGCCTGCGCACCCTCTAGAGCGCGACTGATCAAGGCCATCAGGTCCGCAAATCGCCACCCGCTGGCCGGCTGGGCCCATGGCAGGCCACAGTGGGTGCATCAATCTGAAGCAATCCTTAAGACGCCTTCCGCCCGGTGACTGTGACGATCCCCTCACCAGGCCGGCCTCGGTAACGACACGAACAGTTTCAGCCCTCGTAGGACCTGCAGGATTGCGTTGTGTAAAGGGTCCCTTTGCAACCCTTCACCACTCTGTCCCGATTCCCACGCTCCAGCCCCGTCATCCATCCATCCGGCAGCCATCGCCGCCTTCCCCTATGACCGGTCCCACCTGCTCCACCGCCGCACCCGCCCTTCACCAGGGCGCCTGCGTGCACCTCGGCAGCGATGAGCAGCTCTACCAGGTGATCGGCATCGACGACCATCACGACCGCTGCTGGCTGCGCCGCTGGCCCCTGGACCGCCAGGGTTCGGAGGTGTTTGAAATTTCCCTGCAGCAGGTGCGTCCGGCCCGGCCGCATCGGTCTTGAATGGCGAGGCTTTGACGGACGCCCCTTGCCCCGCGCTCCGCGGCTGAACCGCATCCAGGCTGCAGCCCTGCTGATGGCCGGCCTGGGGATGGGTCTCACCCTCGGGGGCTGCCAACCCCGCCAAGGCACCAACGCATCCCACCCGGCCAACAACCGCCTGGTGGTGGCCAGCAAGAACCGCATCGACACGGTCGATCCCGCGGGCGCCTACACCTTTGGCGCCATGCAGCTGCTGAGCGCCATCGGCGATCCGCTGTATGCGATCAACGCCCGAGGCCAGCTGGAGCCGCGGCTCGCGGTGGCCCTGCCCCAGCTCAGCGGAGACGGCCTCACCGCTCGGGTGGAACTACGCCAGGGGGTGCGTTTCCACGACGGCACGCCGTTTGACGCGGCAGCCATGGTGTTCACGCTTGAGCGCTTCCTGGCGATCGGCAAGCTCAGCTACTTGCTCGGCGATCGGGTGAGCGCCGTGCGGGCCGTGGGGCCCTACACGCTCGAGCTGAAGCTCAAACGGCCCTACAGCGCCCTGGCCGAGCTGCTCAGCGCCGTCAACCTGACGCCGCTCTCCCCCAGCGCCTACCGCAAGCACCGCCGCAGCTTCCTCAACGACCGCTTCGTGGGCACGGGGCCTTACCGGCTCAGCTTCTTCACCAACCAGCAGCAGCAGCTGGAGCCCTTCGCCGGCTACTGGGGGCCCAAGCCCGCCAACGGCGGCCTCGATCTGGTGGCCCTGAGCAACTCCACCGCCCTGTTCGGCGCCCTGCAGAGCGGCGAGGTGGATGTGCTGCTCTCCACCAGCCTGGAGATCGACCAGCAGGCGGCCCTGCGGCGGCGGGCGGCGGCGGGGGCGTTGCGGGAGGGCAGCGGACCAGCCCTGGAGATCGGCTACCTCACCCTGCTCACCGACCAGCCACCCCTCAACGATCCGCGCCTGCGCCAGGCGGTGGCCTACAGCCTTGATCGCAGCACGATCAGCCGCAGGGTGACCCTGGGGCTGCGGCCGCCCCTGCACGACCTGGTGCCGCCCAGCCTCAAGGGCGCGGATCCCACCGCCTGGCCGGGGTACAGCCCGGCCAAGGCGCGCCAGCTTTACCGCCAGGCCGGCTACTGCAACGGCAAGCGGCTGAGCCTGCCGCTCACCTTCCGCTCCAACGTGCCCGCCGACAAGTTGTTTGCCCTCACCTGGCAGGCCCAGCTGAGGCAGGATCTTGGCGATTGCGTCGCCCTGGAGGTGACTGGCATGGAGGCCACCACCGCCTACCGCCAGCTGGGCGATGGCGCCTTCCCGCTGATCCTGCTGGAGTGGATGGGCGACTTCCCCGACGCCGACAACTACCTGGTACCGCTGCTGGGCTGCGACCAGGCCGAAGGCGAGCGCTGCAGCAAGGGCGCCGCAGCCGCCAGCGGCAGCTTTTGGAGCCAGCCGGGCCTGCAGCAGGAGCTGGAGCGCAGCGCCGCCCTGGCGGGTCCGGCGCGCACAGCCCTGCTGCGCCGCATCCAGCACCAGACCGCTGCCGCCAACCCCTACCTGCCGGTGTGGCTGGTGGCACCGCGGGCCTGGGCCCAGCGCCAGGTGAGCCAACCCCGCTTCGATGGCTCCGGCCGGCTGCTGCTGGAGGAGCTGCACCGCACCCACGCATCAACGGCTGGAGGTGGCGTGCGATGAGCCGCCGACGCACCCTGCTGCGTTATCTGGCGGCCCGGCTGGCCCTGGCGCCGGTGATGCTGTGGCTGATCGCCAGCCTGGTGTTCCTGCTGCTGCGGGTGGCGCCGGGCGATCCGATCGACGCCCTGCTCGGCACCCGCGCCCCCGAGAGTGCCCGGGCTGCCCTGCGGGCCCAGCTCGGGCTGGATCAACCGCTGCTGCAGCAATACGGCACCTTCCTGAGCAAGCTGCTGCACGGCGATCTGGGCGCCTCGCTCACCAACCAGCAACCGGTGACCGACGTGATCCGCCAAAGCCTGCCGGCCTCCCTGGAGCTGGGGGTGGTGGCCCTGCTGCTGGCAGCCGTGGTGGGGCTGGCGGTGGGCTTCTCGGGCATCGCCCGCCCGGAAGGCAAGCTCGACCTGGCCGGCCGGCTCTACGGCATCGGCACCTATGCCCTGCCGCCCTTCTGGGCGGCGATGGTGGTGCAACTGGTGTTTGCGGTGTGGCTGGGCTGGCTGCCGGTGGGGGGGCGCTTCCCGCCCACGTTGCTGCCGCCGGAGGGCAGCGGCTTCTACCTGCTCGACAGCCTGCGCAGCGGCCTGGCCACCGGCCAGTGGCAGCAGCTGGTGGGCAGCGTGCGCCATCTGGTGCTGCCGGCGGCCACCCTGGGTGTGCTGCTGAGCGGCATCTTCGCCAATGCGCTGCGGCTCAACCTGCGCCGCGCCCTCGGCTCCGACTACGTGGAAGCGGCCCGCAGCCGCGGCCTGGGCGAAGCCCGGGTGGTGCTGCGCCACGCCCTGCCCAACGCCCTGCTGCCGGTGCTGACGATCACGGGCATCACGGTGGCGTCGCTGATCGGCGGCGCCCTGCTGATCGAGGTCACCTACTCCTGGCCCGGCATCGCCTTCCGGCTGCAGGAGGCGATCGCACAGCGCGACTACCCGCTGGTGCAGGGGATCGTGGTGGTGGTGGCGGGCCTGGTGGTGCTGGTGACTGTGGCGGTAGATGCGCTAGTGGCACTGCTCGACCCGCGCATCAGCTTCTGAACAGCAAGATCAAGGCCTTTTGACCCTTACAAATTAGGCACCAGGCCCAACTCGGGCGAGCACGGTGGCGCGCTGGACCATCGCAACAAAGGCATCCGTTCAGCGTTCAGCAGCCGAATTCCCCGATTGAGAATCCTGTGGCTTCATCGCGGCCTCAACATCCGAGAGGCGCAGCATCAAGGTGTTCGGATCCATGGGCGAGGGATCAAAGCCCATGCGGAGATAAAAGCTGCGAGCCGCAGGTGAAGCAGCGTGCACCAGGATGCCTCGAACGCCGATGTGGTCGCTGGCCCAGAGCACACGTTCAAAGACATCAGCAAGCAAGGCGCGGCCGATGCCCTGGCCCTGAACGCTGCGGCACACCGCCAGGCGGGCCAGAACCACCACCGGGATTGGGTTCGGCATGTTCCGACGGAACCGTCCCGGGCTGGCGGCCACCGCTACGGCGCCAGAGGCGAGAGCCCCGTAGGCCTTCACCACGCCATCGTCATCGCACACCACAAACGTGCGGGTTGCCCCGCTGCGCTGGTTAGCAAGCGCCCGCTGTTGGAGCCACTGATTAAGGCTGGCATCGCCGCAATCGAATCCAGCTATGACGTGCCTCTCAGCCAGGGGCTGCGGCGGCTGGAACGGCATCAAGCCTGCCAGGGCCTGGGAGCTGCCATGGTGCGACGCAGCCGATCACTGGGCCTGGGAGGTGCGTCCAGCTCACGGCGAAACACCTCGAGCTGGTCTGGAGACACAGCGCACCATGCCTGCTCCACCAGGATCTGCTGGGCGGCTGAGCGAGCCGCTTGCAGCAAAAAGTCAGTTCTGTTGAGGCCTGAGGCGCTGACAGCGCGATCAATCAGCTCCTGATCACCGGGAGACACCCTCAGATTCCAACTCAGACGTGGAGTCGCAGCCATGGGATCAGCGTAGTGCAACTGATAGACACCGTCTATCAATCGCCACAGGCTGAAGCTCAGGGCGCCGGGATCAAGCCCCGCCAGCGGCGGGCCTGGTTGCGGTCGAGCACGTAGGCGCGCACGCCGTCCTGGTCGCGGCGCTGGGGCGAGAGCAGCAGCGGGTGCTCCAGGCCCTGGAGGAATTCGGTGGTGAGGTTGAGCAGCAGGGCCTGCACCTTGAGGGGCTCGATGCCCACCAGCTCATTGCCAAGGCGGAACAACACCTCACCGCGGTTGTCGATGCGCACCGGCGAAAAGTGGCTGGCACCCTCCACCAGCACCAGGCGGCTGCGGGGGTGGCGAGCTCCGGCGAACACCGCCAGCTGCTCCTGCTCCGGCGGCGTGACCAGATCCAGCCCACCCCCCACCAGCAACACCGGCACATTGAGATCCTCCAGGCCCCGATAGGGCCAGAGCAGGCTGCCGAAGCCGTTGAAGGCCACCACCCCCAACAGGGGCGACGACGCGGACATCGCCACCGGCAACGGGCCGGAGCTCGCGGCCCCATCGCCGGTGACCTGGGGCAGCTGGCACTGCAGCAGCCGCGACAGGTTGGTGAGCGGCAGCGACGCCAGGGCGAGTTCGCAGCGGCGGCCCAGGCCCCGCTCCGGCACCAGGCCTGCGCCCATTAACGCCGCCAGCCCACCGAGGGAATGGCCCATCAGCACCACCCCCTGCTCCCCCGCCGGCGCCGGACCAAACGGCGGCAGCTGGCCATCCCGCTGGGCCTCAAACACAGCCTGCAGATCAGCCAGGCGCTGGGGCAGGGTTTCGGCACCGGGGGGCGGCGCATCACCGAGCAGGGAGGCCTGGAGGGCTTGCTGATCGCTGCCAGGATGATCCACCACCAGCACGGGCCAGCCGCGATCAGCCAGGGCGGCCGCCAGCCAACTGAGCTGGTCGGGGCTGCCGCCGAGGCCAGGCATCAGCAGCACCCAAGGGCCCTGGCGGGCCTGCTGGGCGGGCCAGAGTTCCAGCGGCACGGGCGTCACCCGGTGGGGCACGGCCAACTGCAGCCGCCGGGGCTGGCGCCGCACCACATTGGTGAAAGCCAGGGCCCGGGAGCTGCGCCGGGGCAGGGGCAGCTGGCGCAACTGGGCCAGGGCGCCGTTCTGGCGCTTGAGCTGGCTGCGCCACTGGCTGGCCAGCTCCAGCAGACCGTCGATGCGCAGGGTGACGCTGGGCACCGGCAGGGCCCGCAACAGCTCCAGGCTGGACACGCTGCTTTGACGCTCCAGCAGCTGGCGCAGGCTGCTGAGCAGCAGTGGCGCCGTGCTGCGGCTATTTTGAGTGGTCAGCAGGGTGCCTGCCTCCTTGAGCATCTGCTCGCCGGTCCAGCTGTTGAGCAGCTCCAGGCCGAAGCTGCGATCGCGCAGCAAGGGCGCCTGCAGCAGGCGGATCAGGTCGCGGCGGCTGGAGGGCTCGAGCAGGTTGAGCCACACGGCCAGATCGCCGCCCACGGCTCCGGGCGGGCTGGCCTGGTCGGGCTGGCGGGCCCAGGCCTCGAGCGCCACGAGATCGATCGGCACCTCCAGCCCATCGAGTTGCAGCCTCAGCTCCTCGGCAGCCCGCACCGGCAGCGGGGCCCACACGGCCCACGCCGCCAGAAGGACCGGCAACCCGGCCAGGGCGGCCCGGCGGCAAGGCGGGGGGAGAAGCAAATCAAGCGGCATGAGTGCTCCAGTCTCCTCCCTCCGGGCCGCGGCAGCAGACTGCACCCGAACTGACTGCCCTGTTGCTTGAGCCCACCCCACCGCCTGAGCCCAAGCCTTCGGTCCTGGCTGGCCCAGTTTCCAAAGGCCCTGCGGGAGGTGGCTCTGGTGCGGCTGGTGGCCTCGCTGGGGGCCGGTGGCGTGCTGTATCTCACGCCGATCGTGTTTCACCAGGAGGCCTTCAGCGCCCAGGCGGTAACCCAGGGGCTGGCGCTGGCGGCCCTGGCGGGCACGGTGGGCCGGTTTCTGAGCGGCGCGCTGCTGGACCGGGGGCTGGCCTGCTCGGTCCCGGTGCTGCTGGCGGCCGTCGCGGCGCTGCTGGGCGACGTTCGGCTGCTGGGCACGAGCGCCTTTGGCGGTTATGTGCAGGGCCAACTGCTGCTGGGCATCGCCGCTGGGCTCTACTGGCCAGCGATCGAGCTGGCGGTGCCGCTGGGCTGCCATATGGGGCCCCGGCCAATCCCGTCGGCCCGGGGCTATGCGTTGGCGCGCAGCGCCGATGCGGCCGGCATCGCCGCTGGAGCGCTGCTGGGAGCCCTGCTGGCGGCGGGCGGGCGGCTGCGGGGCATCTATCTGGTGGACATCGCCTGCCTGGTGGCGGTGGTGGTGCTGCTGCTGCGCCAGCCCCTGCCGCGGCCTACCCCCCCCAGCGGCGATCCCGCCGACCAAACACCCTGGCGCCAGTGGCTGCCGCCGCTGCTGCCGGTTCTGGCGATCAGCCTGCTCGCCACCTCCCTGCCGGCGCTGATGCAGAGCGCTCTGCCGCTGGATCTTGTGCGTGGTGGGCTGGAGCGGGCGGCGATGCCCGAGAGCCTGGGGGCGCTGCTGGTCGGCCTGCAGCTGGGGCTGCTGGTGCTGATCCAATGGCCGGTGGGTCAGGCCCTGGCGAAGCGGCCGGTGGCCCATGGGCTGGGGCTCAGCCTGGCCTGCTTTGCGGCGGGCACGGTGCTGCTGGCCTTCTCGGCGCTGAGCAGCCTCGGCCTGTGGCTGGTGCTGCTGGCCCAGCTGCCGCTGGCCCTGGGGGCGGCAGCCTTCCTGCCGATTGCCACCGAAGCGGTGATCGAGCTCAGCCCACGCGAGCACCAGGGGTTAGCCATGGCCCTGTTTTCCCAGTGCTTTGCCCTAAGCGCCCTGGCAGCGCCGCTGCTGGCCGGCCTGGCCCTCGATGCCCAGCGCCACGCCGGCGGCCTCTGGATCGTGATGACCCTGCTCTGCCTGGCGGCGCTCAACCTGGTGAAGCGGCTCAGGCGGCGGCCGGCGGCTCAGGAGACGCCTGGGGGGTCTGCTTAGCCACCCAGGCCTCGTGGGGCAGGGGCTCGGTGCCGTACTCCCAGTCGTCGTAGTCGGGATCGTTGCGGATCTTCTGGTGCAGCTCCTTCTGCACTTCGAAATCGTGCTGCGTCTCGGGGGAGGTGCCGTGGGGAGGTGCGGGTTGCTGGGCCGGATCCGTCATGGCACCACAGAACATCTTTCAGCCATTCTGGAGCACCCCGGAGGCGGGGACTGGAGGGCTGAACCCGAACGGGATGGGACTGGAGCTGTACAGAATCTCCGACGTGAGAAAACCCGCCAGCTCCAGGCACCTCACACGTTGAACAGAAACTCCATCACGTCGCCCTCGGCCACCACATACTCCTTGCCCTCGGCCCGCAGCCAGCCCTTGTTGCGGGCTTCGGCCAGCGAACCGGCCTCCAGCAGCTGCTGGGTGCCGATGGTCTGAGCGCGGATGAAGCCGCGCTCAAAGTCGGTGTGGATCACACCGGCGGCCTGGGGGGCGGTCATGCCGGCCTGGATGGTCCAGGCGCGGGTTTCCTTCTCGCCGGTGGTGAAATAGGTGCGCAGGCCTAGCAGGGCGTAGGTGGCGCGGATCAGGCTCTGCAGGCCGCCCTCCTCCACCCCCAGGCCAGCGAGAAACTCGGCGCGATCCTCCTCCGGCAGCTCGATCAGCTCGGCTTCCACCTGGGCCGAGATGCGCACCGTGCCGGCGCCCTCCTTCACCGCCAGAGCCGCCACCTCCTCGCAGTAGGCATTGCCGCTGGCCAGATCGTCTTCGCTCACGTTGGTGGCGTAGATGATCGGCTTGGCGGTGAGCAGGCCCAGGGGCTTCACCATCAAGGCCTCTTCAGCGCTGAGCGCCACGCTGCGGGCCGCACCGCCGGCCTCGAGTACAGCCTGGATGCGCTCCAGGGCCGCGTCTTCTGCCTGCGCCTCCTTGCTGGTGCGCACCTGCTTCTTGAGGCGCTCGCGCCGCTTCTCCACCTGGGAGAGATCGGCCAGGCCCAGCTCCAGGTTGATCACTTCGGCATCACGGGCCGGGCCCACCGAGCCGCTCACATGGATCACGTCGTCGTTGTCGAAGCAACGCACCACGTGCACAATCGCGTCCACCTCGCGGATGTTGGCCAAAAACTTGTTGCCCAGGCCCTCGCCCTGGCTGGCCCCCTTCACCAGGCCGGCGATATCCACAAACTCCACCTTGGTGGGGATGATCTCTTTGCTGCGGCTCAGATCCGAGAGCTGCTGCAGGCGCGGATCCGGCACCGACACAATGCCCGAGTTGGGCTCGATCGTGCAGAAGGGATAGTTGGCGGCTTCGGCCTGGGCGTTGGCCACCAGGGCGTTGAACAGGGTCGACTTGCCCACGTTGGGCAGGCCGACGATTCCGGCTTTGAGCATGGCTGAAATCTACGGGCCGCAGGTCAAGCCATCCAGCAGCGAAACTGGAGGCCACTGCCCCACAGGCCGATTCCCACCCTCATCCCACCGCCGGCCGTGCCCAGCCAGTCCGTGGTTCCAGGAGCAGCCACCAGCCCCAGCCCCAATCCGCCGCCTCGACCGCGCTGGCAGCGACGGCGCGTTTGGGCGGCTGCGGCCGCGGGGCTGGTGCTGGTCACTGGCCTCGCCGTGGTGCAGCGCCAACGCAGCGCCGGCAACGCCAATCTCGCCCCCTACACCGTGCTGGCCGAATCGGGCAACCTGCCCGGCGTGGTGAGTGCCAGCGGTGAATTGGAGGCGGAAAAGCGGGTGAATGTGAGCCCCAAACGCCAGGGGGTGATCGAGGAGTTGTTTGTGGAGGAGGGCGATCCGGTGCGCCGCGGCCAGGCCCTGGCACGCATGGATCGCGGCGACCTGGGCGAGCGGCTGGCCGAGCTCCAGGCTCAGCTGCGCTCCGCCCAGGCCCAGCTGGTGCGCAGCCGCAGCGAGCTGGAACGCAACGAGCGGCTCTACCGCCAGAACGCCATCAGCCTCAGCGACTACAACAGCGTGCGCAGCACCTTCCTGGTAGAGCAAGCGGCCGAACAGGCCGCCCGCCAGCGTCTGGCCGCCCGCCGGGTGGAGCAGGCCGACCTGATCGTGCGCGCCCCCTTCGATGGGGTGGTGACCCAGCGCTTCGCCGATCCCGGCGCGTTTGTGACCCCCACCACCACCGCCTCGGCCACCGCCGGCGCCACCAGCTCCTCGATCGTCGAGCTGGCCCAGGGCCTCGAGGTGGTGGCCAAGGTGCCCGAAAGCGACATCGGCCGGGTGCGGCTGGGCCAAAGCGCCACGGTGCGTGTGGATGCCTTTCCCGACCAGCGTTTTGAAGCGCGGGTCAAGCGGATCACACCACGGGCCGTGAAGCTCAACAACGTCACCTCCTTCGACGTGGTGCTGCGCCTGGTAGGCGACACCGCCCAGCTGCGCATCGGCATGACCGCCGACGTGGGCTTCCAGACCGGCCAGGTGCAGGCCGACACCCTCGTGCCCACCGTGGCGATCGTGACCGAGTCGGGCCGGCCGGGGGTGCTGCTGGTGGGCAAGAACAACCAGCCCAACTTCCAACCGGTGGAGCTCGGCATCAGCAGCGGCAAGAACACCCAGATCCTCTCGGGCCTCAAGAGCGGCACCCGGGTGTTCATCGACCTACCGCCCTGGGCCAAGAAGCGCCCCTAAGCCAGGAAGGTGCGGGCGGCCTCAACGATCCGACCTGAGGCCTGGCCGTCGCCGAAGGGGTTGTGGGCCCGGGCCATGGCCTCGTAGGCGGCGGGATCATCGAGCAGCCGGCTGGCTTCCGCCACGATGTCGGCACTGTCGGTGCCAATCAACCGGGCCGTGCCGGCCTCCACCGCCTCCGGCCGCTCGGTGGTGCGGCGCAGCACCAGCACCGGCTTGCCCAGCGATGGCGCCTCCTCCTGCAACCCGCCGGAATCGCTCAGCACCAGGGTGGAGCCGCGCATCGCCGCCACCAGCTGGTCGTAGTCGAGCGGCTCCACCAGGAAGGCGCGGGGATGGTCGCCGAGCAGGGCCTGCAGGGGCTCGCGCACGGTGGGGTTGCGGTGCAGCGGCAGCAGCAGGGCCGTGTCGGGGTAGCGGTCGAGCAGCTCGCGGAAGCCGCGGCCGATGTGCTGCAGCCGCTCACCCCAGTTTTCGCGCCGGTGCACCGTGGCCAGGATCACCCGCTGGGTGGCGAAATCGAGGCCGGGAAGCACATAGGGCGGCGCCTGCTCGGCCATCAGCAGCAGGGCATCGATCACCGTGTTGCCCGTGGTGAGCACCGTGCCCACCACGCCCGAGGCGCGGCAATTGGCTGCCGACAGGGGCGTGGGGGCGAAATGCAGCTGGGCCAGCTGAGAGATCAACCGCCGGTTGGCCTCCTCGGGGAAGGGGTCGAGCAGGTTGTCGGTGCGCAGCCCGGCCTCCACATGGCCCACCGGGATCTGCTCGTAGAAGGCCGCCAGGGCCGAGGCAAAGGCCGTGGTGGTGTCGCCCTGCACCAGCACCAGATCGGGCCGATGGGCGGTGAACTCCTCCTTCAACCCCTGCAAGGCGCCGCAGGTGATGTGGGTGAGGGTCTGCTTGGGGGCCATCAGGGCCAAGTCGTGGTCGGCCGTCAGGCCGAACAGCCCCATCACCTGGCTGACCATCTCGCGGTGTTGGCCGGTGAGCACCACCCGGGTGCGGAAATCCTCGGCCTGCTGAAACGCCCGGATCACCGGCGCCAGCTTGATGGCCTCCGGACGGGTGCCCAGCACGATCGTGACAAGGGGCTTGGACACCAAAGCGCTGCAGACAGGGGGATCCTACGAACGCTGCTGGGAGGGATCCGGGACTGACAGAAACCGCTGCAGCGGCGAAGCTGGGGCGATCCCGGTGGCCGCCGATGACGACCTCGCCCTTTCCCCCCTCCCCCTTCCCGCCGTCACCGTTTCCCCCGGCAGCTCCCCAGGTTCCCGCTGCCACCCGCCCAGCTGCTGCCAACACCGGCAGCCAACCCGGCGCCCTCGCAGAGATCGTGCGGATCGCCAGCGAGAAGGGCCACTCCGACGTGCACCTGGGCGTGGGCGAGGAGCCCCGCTACCGGGCCCGGGGCGAGATGGCGGGCACCGGCTGGCCGATCACCGATGCGGCCACCTTCAACGGCTGGATGCGGGAGATGCTCAGCCCCGCCGAGATCGACGCCTTCCAACGCGACAAGGAATTCGACGGCTCCCACGCCTTTCCCTTCGTGCGGGTGCGCATCAACCTGCTGGATTCGCTGCGGGGCCCGGCGATGGTGCTGCGGCTGATCCCTCAGACCATCGCCAGCCTCGAAGACCTCAACCTGCCGCCGGTGCTCAAGGAGCTGGCAGCGCGGCCCAAGGGAATGGTGCTGGTGACGGGCCCCACCGGCTCCGGCAAGAGCACCACCCTCGCGGCGATGATCGATTGGATCAACCGCAACATGAGCCGCCACATCCTCACGATTGAGGATCCGGTGGAGTTTGTGCACGAGAGCCGCCGGTCGTTGATCCGCCAGCGGGAAGTGGGCCAGCACACCAAGGTGTTCCAGAACGCTCTACGCGCCGCCCTGCGCGAGGACCCCGACGTGATCCTGATCGGAGAAATCCGCGACCAGGAAACCCTGGCCACCGCCATCGAGGCCTCCCAGACGGGTCACCTGGTGTTCGGCACGCTGCACACCAACTCCGCTGTCAAGACGGTGGAACGGGTGCTCGGCATGGTTCCCCCCAATGAGCAGGACAGCGTGCGGCGGGCCGTGTCGGAATCACTGCTGGGGGTGATTGCCCAGGGGCTGCTGAAAACCACCGATGGCAAGCGGGCCGCCTTCCACGACATCCTGATCAACACCGATGCCTGCAAGGACTACATCCAGCGGGGCGAACTCGACGAGATCGAGGAGATCATGAAGCGCAGCGCCTTCGATGGCATGCAGACGGCCAACCAGTCGCTGCAACAGCTCGTGGAAGATGACCGGGTGACCGCAGAAGACGCCATCGCCCAAAGCCTCAAGCCCAACGAACTGGCCCAGGCCCTGCGCGGTCGCACGTAAACAGGGGCGCGCTCAGTGGCTCGCCAGCCGGGCCACCAGCAACACCGATAGGCCCACCGACAACCCCAGCATGGCCAGTCGGCCATTCCAGATCTCCGCCTGGGGCGTGAAACCGCGCCTCCAGGCGTTGAGCTCGGTCGGCGTCACCCGTTCAACGTCGTGTTCAACAACGGCGTGGGGATCGCACTCACTGTCGAGGGGGGTCATGGCGCCACACCGATCCCGCAGGGCTCCCAGCCTACGGGCATTAAAAGCAAGGTTGCCGTTCGTACAGCCGATCCGCCTGCTCCAGCGGCAACCGCGCCGCCACCCCCAGGTCGAGACAGCTGCTCTGGCCGCCTTGCAGGCGCTGGGCCGCTGCCACGCCGATCATGGCGGCGTTGTCGGTGCAGTAGGCCAGCGGCGCCACCCGCCAGGCCAAGCCATCCCGCTGGCAGCGCGCCTCCAGCAGGGCCCGCAACCGCCGGTTGGCGGCCACTCCGCCCACCAGCACCAGGGTGGCCAGCCCCTGCTCGCGGGCGCAGCGGCAACTGCGCTCCACCAGCACCTCCGCCACCACCTGCTCGAAGCTGGCCGCCAGATCGGCCAGCGGCAAGGGCTCGGCGGCCGTGTCTGGGGCGGAATCCCGAGTTGCTTCCAAAGCCCGCACCTGGCGCAGCATCGCCGTCTTGAGGCCGCTGAAGCTGAAGTCGTAGGGGTAGTAGCCCCCCTCCGGCCGCGACACCCGGCCCTTGGGCAGGGCGAAGCGGCGGGGATCGCCATCCCGGCCAGCGGCCTCAATCGCCGGACCGCCCGGATAGCCCAGCCCCAGCAGCCGGGCCACCTTGTCGAAGGCCTCCCCGGCCGCGTCGTCGTGGCTGCGGCCCAGGCGCTGGTAGCGGCCCGGCCCATCCACCCGCAGCAGCTCGGTGTGACCACCGCTCACCAGCAGCACCAGGTAGGGCCCTGGCGGCAGCGGCTCACCCAGCTGCACTGAGCAGAGGTGGCCCTCCAGGTGATGCACCGCCACAAAGGGCTTGGCGTGGAGGCGGGCCAGGGTGCGGCCGGTCACCGAGGCCACCAACAGGGCCCCCACCAACCCGGGCGCAGCGGTGGCGGCGATGCCATCGAGCTCCGCGAGGGCCACACCGCTCTCACGGCACACCTGCTCGATCAACTGGGGCAGGGCCTCCACATGGCGCCGCGAGGCGATTTCCGGCACCACGCCACCCCAGCGGGCGTGCTCCTCCACCTGGGAGGCCACGGCGCTGGCCAGCACCGTCTGATCGCGCACAATCGCTGCCGCTGACTCGTCACAACTTGTTTCGAGGGCAAGAACCGTGGGCATTGGACCTAAGCAGCTCCCGTACTGTCCGGTGGTGTCATCCTGCCCCGCGGCCTTGCGTCTGATGCGCCGTCTTTTTTCCCGCCGACTGTTCGCAGTTCTGCTCTCAGCCTTCCTGCTCCTCGGCTTCGCTCCCGTGGCCAAGGCCGATGTGGCAGGCCTGACCCCCTGCTCCGAAAACGCCCGCTTCCAGCAGCGTGCCGCTGGAGCCAAAACCGATCAGGCCAAGGCCCGCTTTGCGATGTACAGCCAGGCCGTTTGCGGCACCGATGGTCTGCCCCACCTGATCGTGGACGGTCGCTGGGACCACGCCGGTGACTTCATGATCCCGGGCATCGCCTTCCTCTACATCGCCGGTTGCATCGGCTGGGCGGGCCGCAACTACCTGCGCGCCATCCGCGGCGACAAGGACGCCACCATGAAGGAGATCCAGATCGATCTGCCCCTGGCCTTCAAGAGCACCCTGGCCGCCGCCACCTGGCCCCTGGCCGCCTTCGGTGAGCTCACCAGCGGCAAGCTGCTCGAATCCGACGACAAGGTCACGGTTTCGCCTCGCTGAACGGGGTCAGCCGCTGCACGCAGCAAGCCCCAGCGCCTCCTCTGGTTTCCTTCCTCCCCAACGTCCAGCCATGAAAAAGTTCCTCACCACCGCTCCGGTGTTCGCAGCCATCTGGTTCACCGTCACCGCTGGGATCGTGATCGAGTTCAACCGCTTCTTCCCCGACCTGCTGTTCCACCCCCTCTGAGCGGCTCTGGGACAACGCAATCTGCAGCGGCCCTGAGGGGCCGCTTTTTTGTGGCGCTTGTTGTGGGCGCTAGCTCGCCAGACCCATCAACCGCTCCAGCTCCGCCAGGGCCGCATCCAGATCGCCGTTGACCAGCACGGCATCAAATTCCGGCGCCGCCGCCAGCTCCACCCGGGCCCGCTCGAGCCGCCGGCCAATGGCCTCCTCGCTGTCGGTGCCGCGGCCGCGGATGCGCCGCTCCAGCTCCGCAAAGCTGGGGGGCTCCACAAAGATCTGAAAGCCCGCCGCAAAGCTGCGCCGCACCTGGCGGGCGCCCTCCAGCTCGATCTCCAGCAGCACGGGCCGGCCAGCAGCGAGTTGGGCCTCTACCGGCTGGCGTGGGGTGCCGTAGAGGTTGCCCGCGAATTCAGCCCACTCCAAAAAGCCGCCCTCAGCCACCTGCGCCTCAAATGCCTCGCGGCTGAGGAAGAAATAGTGCTCGCCTTCCACTTCCCCGGCCCGAGGAGCCCTGGTGGTGGCCGAAATTGACAGCCAGATCTGAGGGTGATGCGCCAGCAGCCGCTGCACCAGGGTGCCCTTGCCCACGCCACTGGGGCCGGTAATCAGGGTGAGGCGACCGGGCGGGGCGCTCATGGCGGGCGTCAGCTCTGGCCTGCAGAGTAGAAGCCAGCCTCGAAGCCCATGGCCCCCTCCCGCCTTCAGGCACCCTCTCGCCTTCAGGCATTTGACGTGACGACCCTACGGGCGGTGCTGGCTGAATGGCGGCCCTTGCTGGTGCCCACCCGCTTCGAGAAGGCCCAGCAGGCCAGCCCCCACGCCCTGCAGATCGGCCTGCGCAGCCTCAGTGGCATCCACTGGCTCGAGCTCAGCTGGCAGGCGGACGCAGCGCGGCTGCACACCATCCCACCGCCGCCGCGCCAGGGCGATGGCAGCACCCTGGCCCAACAGCTCCAGCACGGCCTGCGGGGCCTGGCCCTGGTGGAGATCCGCCAGCAGGGCTGGGAGCGGGTGGTGGAGCTGGGCTTCGCCCGGCGTCCTGACGACCCGGTGCAGCGCTGGCTGGTGGCCGAACTGATGGGGCGCTACAGCAACCTGCTGCTGCTTGATGGCGACCGTCAGGTGGTGGCCCTGGCGCGCCAGGTGAAGCCGCAGCAGTCGCGGCTGCGGCCGATCGGCACCGGCGACCCCTACCAACCGCCCCCGCCCCTGGCGGGCGAGCCGCCTCGGCTGGAGGAAGGTTTCGAGAGCTGGCAGCGGCGGCTCAAGCTGCTGCCTGTGCCCCTGGCCCAGGCCCTGCGCGGCGCCTACCAGGGCATCAGCCCGGCCCTGCTGCGCCAACTGCTGCCGGCCGGCTGGGGGGAGCGGCCCGTGGACACGCTGAGCCCGCCCGAGTGGCAGCAGCTCTGGCAGGCCTGGCGCGGCTGGCTGGAGGCCGTCGAGAGCGAGCGCTTCGGCTGGCAGCTCGAGCCCGAGGGCTTCCGCTGCTGGTGGGCACCTAAAGCTGGCGCGATAGAGCCCACGGTGACGGTCAACCAGGGCCTCGCGGCCTATATCGACGAGCACCTCACGGCCCAGGTGCTGCTGCAACGGCGCCAGCAGCTGGGCCGCCGGCTCGAGGCCGCCGCCGAGCGAGAACACCGCCAGGCCGCGGAGCAGCAAGCCCTGCTGGCGGCCGTGCCCGAAAGCGAGGCGCTGCAGCGGCGTGCCGATGCCCTGCTCAGCCAACGGCAGCCGGGCCGGGCGTGCATCGAGGAGGCCCAGAAGCTGTACAAAACCGCCCGCAAACGCCGCCGCTCCGTGGCGGCGATCACCCCGCGTCTCGAGCTGCACCAGCAGCGGCTGACCTGGCTGGAAGCGAGCCTCACCTACCTCGAGCAGGCCGATAGCCTCGAGCAGGTGGAGCAGCTGGCCGGTGAACTCGAAGCCCTGCTGGCGGAGCGCAGTCGGGGGAGCCAGGGGGGCGGAGTCCAGACAGGCAACCGCCAGGCGCGGCGCAGCCCCGCAACCGAAGGGGTACCCCAGCCCCTGGAGCTCCACACCGCCTCGGGCCTGCCGCTGCACGTGGGGCGCAACCACCGCCAGAACGAGTGGATCGCTTTTCGCCAGGCCCGCCGCGGCGATCTCTGGTTCCACGCCCAGGAACTGCCGGGCAGCCACGTGGTGCTGAAAAGCTCGCAGCAGGAGGCCAGTGAGGGCGATCTGCAGGCGGCTGCCGATCTGGCGGCCCACTTCAGCCGCGGCCGGGGCAACCGGCGCGTGCCGGTGGTGATGGTGCCCATCGAGGAGCTGCAACGCATTCCAGGCGCCGCTCCCGGTACGGTGCGACATCGCGGCGGCACCGTGCTCTGGGGCGAGCCGCAACGCGCTCTTAGCCTTTTGCCAGAGCAGCGACCATGAGCGCCGAACCCGACTCCACCACCACCGAGCCACCCCTGGCGCCACCGCCCCTTGCGCCGCCACCGCCGATCCGGGTGCCTGCCCCCTCCGGTGCTGGAGACAAACCCGACAACGACTTCCCTGACGAAGTCGAGATGAGCCTGGTGGACCACCTCGAGGAGCTGCGCCGGCGGGTGCTGCGCAGCCTGCTGGCGGTGGTGGTGGCGGCGGCGGTCTGCCTGGCGGCGGTGAAGCCGCTGGTGCGCCTGCTGGAGATGCCGGCCGAGGGCATTCGCTTCCTGCAGCTGGCCCCCGGGGAGTTTTTGTTTGTGTCGCTGAAGGTGGCGGGCTACGCCGGCCTCACCCTGGCCCTGCCCTATGTGCTCTACGAAGGGCTCTGCTTCGTGCTGCCGGGCCTCACCCGCCGCGAACGGCGCCTGGTGGCTCCCGCGGTGGCGGGCTCGGCGGTGCTGTTCGCCGCCGGGCTGGCCTTCGCCTGGTGGGCCCTGGTGCCAGCGGCCCTGCGCTTTCTGGTCAGCTACGGCGCCGATGTGGTGGAGCCGAGCTGGTCGATCGAGCGCTACCTCGACTTCGTGCTGCTGCTGATGGTGGCCACCGCCCTGGCCTTCCAGCTGCCGGTGCTGCAGCTGCTGCTCGGCGCCCTTGGGCTGGTGAAGGCCAAGCCGATGCTGGCCGGCTGGCGCTGGGTGGTGCTGGCCAGCGCCCTGGCCGGCGCCGTGCTCACCCCGTCCACCGACCCGGTGACGATGCTGCTGCTCTCCGGGGCCATCACGGCCCTCTACCTGGTGGGCGTGGCGCTGGTGGCCTTCACCGAGCGGCTGCGTCCAGCCTGAAGCGGCCCGCCTAAAGCAGGAATTCACTGGCCCGGCCAGCGGGAATCTCCAGGGCCAGCCCCATGGCCTTGCCCAGCCGCGGCTTGTCGCTGGTGGTGCGGAGCCAGCTGCGCACCTGGGCCGCCACCCCCAGCCCGTTGAGCAACCCCACCAGCTCCTCCAGCTTGTTGCGGTAGCCCTCCTCACTGAGGGGAAAGGATTGCTGCTCCAGGTAGGCCCACATCACCTGCAGATACATCCGGCCGCGGCGCTGCACCAGTTGCAGGTCGTAGGAGGCCTGCCAGCGCTCCTGCAGCAGGTCCCAGAGCTCCTGGGCCAACAGGGGTGCGCCGTCATCGGCGGAGGGTGGCAGGGCGCTGGAGGGCAGGGACACGCCGGGGCGCACACGACGAATTGCACAACAGCATGTTGCAGGCCCAGGCGCACCCTGGCGAGCGGGCCCCGGGGCCGCGCAGGCAAGGTTCATAATGGGCGCCACATTGTCCCGGCGCGTCTTCATGACCCAGATGCCAGCGAGCGCTTCCACTGGAGACGTGCCCGGAATGGGTCGTCGGCAATTCATGAACCTGCTGACCTTCGGGTCGGTGACTGGCGTCGCCCTGGGTGCCCTCTATCCCGTGGCCCGCTACTTCATCCCCCCCAAGGCAGCCGGCGGCGGCGGTGGCACCACCGCCAAGGATGAACTGGGCAACACCGTCACCGCCAGCGGCTGGCTCAGCACCCACAAGGAAGGCGATCGCAGCCTGGTGCAGGGCCTCAAGGGCGACCCCACCTATCTGATTGTCGAAGGCAGCGACGCCATCGGCAGCTACGGCATCAACGCCATCTGCACCCACCTGGGCTGCGTGGTGCCCTGGAACAGCGGCGCCAACAAGTTCATGTGCCCCTGCCACGGCTCGCAGTACGACGCCACCGGCAAGGTGGTGCGCGGCCCCGCCCCGCTCTCCCTGGCCCTGGCCCACGTGTCGGTTGAGAACGACACCGTGTTCTTGAGCCAGTGGACCGAAACGGACTTCCGCAACGGCGACAAGCCCTGGTGGGCCTGATCCCCCGCCCGATCCCCGCGTTTTCCCTCCCCGTCTGTCGCCTGATCCCGTGATGCGTCGCTCCCTCTCCCTCCTGCTCGGCACCCTGATCGGCACCTCCCTGAGCCTGGCCGTGCTGCTCAGCGGCGCCAGCCCCAGCTGGGCCTATCCCTTCTGGGCCCAGCAGAACTACGCCAGCCCCCGGGAAGCCACCGGCAAGATCGTCTGCGCCAACTGCCACCTGGCCAAGAAGGCCACCCGGGTGGAGGTGCCCCAGGCCGTCTTCCCCGACACGGTGTTCAAGGCGGTGGTCGAAATCCCCTACGACACCAGCGTCCAGCAGGTGTCGGGCGACGGCAGCCCCACCGGCCTCAACGTGGGTGCGGTGGTGATGTTGCCCGACGGCTTCACCCTGGCTCCCCAGGACCGTCTCAGCGACGAACTCAAGGAAGAGACCGCCGGCGTCTACTACACCCAGTACTCCGACGACCAGCCCAACATCCTGCTGGTGGGTCCTCTCCCCGGTGACCAGCACCAGGAGATCGTCTTCCCGATCCTCTCGCCCGACCCCGCCACCGACAGCAGCATCCACTTCGGCAAGACCCAGATCCACGTGGGCGGCAACCGCGGTCGCGGCCAGGTGTATCCCACCGGTGAGAAGAGCAACAACGGCGTCTTCAACGCACCGGTCGCCGGCACCATCTCCGCGATCACCCCTGGCGACAATGGCGCCACCGTGGTGGAAATCACCGCTGAAGACGGCAGCAAGGCCACGGAAACCGTGCCCGCCGGCCCCACCCTCACCGCTGCCGTGGGCGATGCCGTGGTGGCTGGTGCGGCTCTCACCAACGATCCCAACGTCGGCGGCTTTGGCCAGATCGACGCCGAGATCGTGCTGCAGAACCCCGTTCGGATATACGGCCTGCTGGCCTTCTTCGCCGCCATCGCCCTGGCCCAGATCATGCTGGTGCTCAAGAAGCGTCAGGTGGAGAAAGTTCAGGCGGCAGAAGGCCTCGTCTGAGCAGCGTGCTGGCCACTTTCACCTCACCGGGGCCCCTGGTTTTCCAGCTGGGCCCCTTTGCCTTGCGCTGGTACGGCCTGCTGATCGCCGTGGCCGTGCTGCTGGGTCTCAGCCTGGCGACCCGCCTGGGCCGGGCTCGGGGCATCGAACCCGCCCTGATCGCCGACCTGCTGCCCGTGCTGGTGCTGGGTGCGGTGATCGGCGCCCGTCTCTATTACGTTGCCCTGGAGTGGCGCCAATACTCGGGCAACTGGCTGGATGCCTTCGCCATCTGGCGCGGCGGCATCGCCATCCACGGCGCCCTGCTGGGGGGCAGCCTGGCCACGGTGCTCTACTGCCGCTGGCGCAAGCAGCCCTTCTGGTCGCTGCTCGATGTGCTGGTGCCGGCGGTGGCCCTGGGCCAGGCGATCGGCCGCTGGGGCAACTTCTTCAATTCCGAGGCCTTTGGGCTACCCACCGATCTGCCCTGGAAACTGAAGATTCCGGCCGACAGCCGCCCGGCCGAATTTCTCGAGCAGCTCTACTTTCACCCCACCTTCCTCTACGAATCCATCTGGAATCTGGGGGTTTGCATCCTGCTGCTGTGGCTGTTCCGCGTCGCCAGCCGCGGCCGCATCCAGCTGCTGCCGGGAGCCCTGAGCTGCGTTTATTTGATGGCCTACAGCAGCGGCCGGGTGTGGATTGAGGGCCTGCGGCTCGATCCGCTCTGCCTGCTCTCCAGTCCCCCCTTCTGTGAGGGTGGTCTGCGCATGGCCCAAGTGGTGAGCCTGCTGCTGATCGCCCTGGGTGGCGTGGGCCTCTGGTGGCTCTACCGCCGCCGCCGTCCCCTTCCCGACCCCAGTGGAGTGTCCGTTTGACCCCAACCGATGCAGCTGAGCTGAGCTCCAAACCCGTGTGGATCGTCGGGGCTGGCCCCGGCTCCCCCGACCTGCTCACCCTGCGCGCCGCCAAGGTGCTGGAGCAGGCGGAGGTGCTGGTGTGGACCGACTCCCTCGTCAATCCCCAGGTCGCAGCCCTGGCGCCCGAGGGCTGTGAACAGGTGCGCACCAGCACCCTCACCCTGGAGCAGGTGATGGAGGTGGTGCTGGATCGGGCCCGGGCCGGCAAAACCGTGGTGCGACTCCACGACGGCGATCCCTGCCTCTACGGCGCCATCGCCGAGCAGATCTGCCGTTTGGCCGATGCCGGCATCGGCGTGGAGGTGGTACCCGGCCTCAGTGCCTACCAGGCCGCCGCCTCAGCGCTGCAGAGCGAACTGACCATTCCCGGCCTGGTGCAGACGATCGTGCTCGGCCGTGCCGGCGGCCGCACCGGTGTACCGGAGCGCGAGAGCCTGGAGCGGCTGGCGGCCCTGCGGGCTTCCCTGTGCCTCTACCTGAGCGCCCGCCACGTGGAGGAGGTGCAGAGCGAGCTGCTGCGCCACTACCCCGCCGACACGCCCGTGGCGATTGCCTACCGGGTGAGCTGGCCCGACGAGTGGATCCAGGTGGTGCCCCTGGCTGAGATGGCCCGGGTGAGCCAGGAGCGGCAGCTGATCCGCACCACCCTCTATGTGGTGAGTCCGGCCCTGGCGGGGCCGGCAGAAGCCCGCTCCAAGCTCTACTCAGCCAGCCACAACCACCTGTTCCGCGGCGGCATCTGAGGCCGTCTCTCCATAGAGCTCCTGGGCCAACCGCTCGCGATCAAACCTGCAGCCCAGCCGCTCGGCGATCGCCTCCACATCGCGGGCGGCATTGCCAAGGCAGCAGGTGCCCCCTGGTGACGGGGTGACGTTGAACACGAGACCCGGCCGGGCGGGGATGCTGGCCTCACCCAGCATTAGCTTGCGGTTGGCCTTGTCAATCAACTGAGGCCGCACGCCGCCATAGCCCTCGGCAAAGGTGAGATCACTGAGCTGCATGCCGGGCACGATCTTGCGGGCATCAGCCAGAAACAGGCGTCGCCGCAGCCAGGGCACCTCAAACAGCAGATTTTTAAAGATGTAGTTGCGGATGTCGGCGATGCGGAACAGCTGCCAGAACACCGCCAGCACGGCCCAATCCAGCCGCAGCACCTGCAGAAACTCCCAGAAGGACGCCGGCTTGTAGCGCTCCAGTAGCGGCAGCAGCAGGGCCGTGGGGCCGAAGCGGGTCTTGCCGGGGGCGCGCACATCCGGGTCGCCGTGGATGGCGGCGAAGGGCAGCTTGTCGTTCTGCACCGTGTACACCTTGCCCTGAAGCAGGTCGGGCGTGAAGTAGAAGCTGCCCGCCACCGGCAGGCAGGAATACTCCAGGCCGTAGCCCATCCGCTGGGCCATCAGCAAGCTGTGGGCGCCGGCATTCACCACCACGTGCCGGGCCCACACCGAGCGTGGAGCCAGGCCGGCGCTGCAGCCGGGGGTGGGGGCCAGCTCCACCCGATAGCCGTCGCCCTCAGCGGTGATCGTGCCCACGCTGGTGCCGAGCTGCACCGTGAGCTGGCGAGCTGTGCCGGCCACGCCCTTCTTGGCCTGGGCCACAAATGAGGCCGAGAGCTCCTCGTAATCGACGGCGGTGTAGGTGCGACGGATGCCGATCGCCACAAGCTCCTCCGGCCGCAGCGCACCGTCCACCAAACCCACCTGGGGCTCCCACGCTGCAATCTGCTCCTTGTCGAGCAGTTCCATCGCCGGGAAGTGGGGCGAAAAACGCGCAAAGCGCTCCCGCAGAAAGGCGCATTCCGTCTCGCCCACGCCCAGCACCATCTTCGGGGTGCGAAACACGCAGCGCTCGCGGGTGGCCGGATCGAGCAGCTCGGCGTAGTGCACGATCATCTCAGCGGTGCGCTTGACCTTCACCGCCTTCTCGAGGGTGTAGTTGGTCTCGATGTCGCCGCAGTGGATCGTCTGGCTGTTGTTGGTGGCCTTGGAATTCACCCGGGCCAGCTGGTCGTAGCGCTCCACCAGCAGGATCCGCTCCACATCGGTGTAGCGAGCCAACTCAAACAGCAGGGCCGTTCCACACACCCCACCGCCCACGATCAACACATCGACGTCTGCCTCCCCCTGTGCCGCAGGGGCTGGCTGTTCAGCAGGAGCCGGGGCAGAGATGGGGGTGGCGCTCACGCGAGACGGCTGGTTCTGAACCCATGCTCGCCGATGGGGTGCCGGTGGTGTTTTAAGCTCTCTTGGTGCGGGCGATTAGCACAGCGGTAGCGCACTTCCTTCACACGGAAGGGGTCACTGGTTCGAATCCAGTATCGCCCATTTGACCTGGTAATTCGGGCCCAAGCCCCTCCGGCAAAGCCCCCCGACCAAGCTCTGGCGCGCCCGCATCAACTGCTTGCGCGCCCAGCTCGACTCGGCAAAATAATTCAGATTTGTATCCGGCTTGACCCATTTGGCGTCTGACTCCTCTCGCCACGAGCCCATCGCTGCCCTGCAGGCCCTAGGCCAAGCACTGCGCCAAGGCCGTGAGGGGCAGGGGCTCGCGATCGCCGAGCTGGCCCAACGGCTCAACATGGGCCAAGAACAGCTGCAAGCCCTGGAAGATGGCGATGCCGACCGGCTCCCCGAGCCTGTGTTCGTGATCGCCCAGGCCCGCCGGGTGGCCAACACCCTGGCCATCAACGTTGACGCCCCCCTGCAGACCCTGCGGGAGAGCGGCGGGTTCCAACCCAGGCCGGTGAAGGTGGCCGAACTCGCCCCTCGGGGAGAGGCCCCTGGAGCCGGTCGGCCGTCGCCCGTACAGGCCGTCGGTCGACTAGCCCTGGCGGCTGGGCTTGTGGCGGCCCTGGGCGCCGGTGGCACAGCGGGCTGGCAGCAGTGGCAGCGCCTTCAGGCGTCCCGTCCAGCCGAACCGGAACCGGCCAACGCACCACAAATCACCACACCCCAAGCCTCAGCTCCCCAAACCCCAAGCGGCTCCGAGCTGCTGCTGAGCAGCAGCCAGCCCTGCTGGCTGGAGGTGAAGCAGCAGGGTGGCGAGAGTCTGTTCCGAGGCACCTTCGAAGGCGAGCGGAGCTTCCCACTCGGCAGCGGGCTGAGCGTGCTGGCCGGACGGCCCGACCTGGTGAAGGCCCAGCTGGGCAACGGGCCGGCCAAACCCCTAGGCCGGATCGATCAGGTGCGCTGGCAGCAGTTCAAGGCTCCGGCACCCTGAGGTCGAGCCCGCAGGCCTCCTGCACCACATCGGCGCAGGAGCGCAAGCTCCAGCGCTCCAGGCTCAGATCCACAGGCTGCTCACCCGGGGCTGCTACCAGTGGCTCGAGGCCGATGCTCACGGCGCCAGCGAGGGGCTGCACCTGCAGCGCTCCGATCACCGCGGCAGGGCGACGATCCAGAGCGGCAGCCAGGCGCAGCAGCAACGCCATCGACGTCACCGTGCGGCGCTGATCGCGGTCTTCGATCAGCTGCCACGACTCATGGCGCTTCTTCGGCAGGCTGCGGCGGTGGTAACGACCGATGGCCGCTACCATCAGGTGCTCCGCCTCGGAATAGCCAAGGAGCTCACCGTGGCGGATCAGATACCAGCTGTGCTTGTGATAGGCGGAAATGTTGATGCTTTTGCCGCAGGTGTGCAGCTGGGCGGCAGCCCACAGCAACTCCCGACCCGGGCCGTCGTCGTGGTGCAACAGGCCGCGGGACTGGTCGTAAAGGCTGAGGGCATGGGCCGCTACCCGATCGGCCCTGGCCCGGTCCACACCGAAGCGCTGGGCCAGATGCAGCACCGTGCGCTCCCGGATCGTGCTCTGGAATGAAAAGCGATCCCCCAGCAGCCCATTGCGCAGCATCCAGTCGACGATCAGACCCTCCCGCAGGGCCCGATCACACACCACCAGCTCCCGCACCTGGAGCATGGCCATCGCCGTCTGCAGGATCATGGCTCCAGGCACGATGATCTCGGCCCGCCGGTCGTTGATGGCGGGCAGGGCGCGGCGTTGCTCCGGCGACATCGCCAACAACCGAGCGGTGAGCTGGTCGATGCGCTCACGGCTGAGCCGGTAGCCCTGCAGCTTCAGCGGCGGCTTGGGATCCTCCGATGCCGCCAGAGCCGCCAGGGCCATGGCCGTGCCACTGGTGCCCACCATCAACGGTTGCTCACCGCGCTGCAGGGCCGCCTTCACCTCCGCCACGGCCGGATCGAGAGCGCCCTGGATGTAGGCCTGCAGAAAGGAGCGTCGGTCTGCTGATAGGGGGTCTTGTTGGCAGAACTCCCGCTGCAGCCGCACCGCCCCAATCCTGGTGCTGCTGAGGCTGCGGGCGTCCCGGCCGTCGGCCAGGACCAGTTCGGTGGAGCCGCCGCCGATGTCGATGATCAGGTGGGGCTGGTTGCCGAAGGCCATGCCCGAGAGCACCCCCAGGTAGATCAGCCGGGCCTCCTCCGGGCCGCTGACCAGATCCACCTCCAGCCCCAGCTGCTCCTGAAGCGCCACCAGGAAGTCGCGGCCGTTGGGGGCCTCTCGTACAGCGCTGGTGGCCGCCGTAACGATCTGCTCAACACCGTGGCTCAGGGCCAGGTCGCGATCGTGGCGCAAGGTGCGAAAGGCGCGCTCGATCGACTCGGCACTGAGGTCGCCGGTGTGGGGGTCGCGCTCCCCGAGCCGGGTGGTGGCTTTTTCGGCCAGCACCACGCTGAAGCTGCACAGCTCCGGATCCACCTCCGCCACGAGCAGGTGGATCGAATTGGTGCCGATATCGATGGCGGCCACCCGGCGACGCCCGGCTTGCTTGAGGTTGGGGGCCTGAACCATGGGGTTCGGCAGCAGCCGCAGGGGCGCCACTTTGCCACCCATGGCCCCCTCTGCCGGCACAACTAGGGTGCCTCGCAACGGAAATGGGGCATGGCCAACTCCGCAAGCGGCACCAGGCTGGGGGCCTGGCTGGAGCTGGTGCGCTGGCACAAGCCGAGTGGCCGCCTGATTTTGTTGATCCCCGCAGGCTGGAGCCTCTGGCTTACCCCCAACGCCCCACCGGCGCCGCTGCTGGTGGGGCTGATCGTGCTGGGGGGGCTGGCGGTGAGCGCCGCCGGCTGCATCGCCAACGACCTTTGGGACCGCCGCATCGACCCCCTGGTGGAGCGCACCCGCAACCGCCCTCTGGCCGATGGCCGGGTGGGGGTGCGGGAGGCCTTGGCGCTGCTGCTGCTCGCCCTGGTGGTGGCCCTGACGGTGCTGCTGGTGCTGATGCTGGGTCTGCCGGCTAGCGGCCGCAGCCTCTGCCTGCTGCTGGCGCTGGCGGCGCTGCCGCCGGTGCTGCTCTACCCCTCGGCCAAGCGCTGGTTTGGGTATCCCCAGCTGGTGCTTGCCCTCTGCTGGGGCTTTGCCGTCCTGATCCCCTGGGCGGCCCGCACGGGTTCCCTAGCGGGCGGTTGGCCTCTGGCCCTGGTGTGGCTGGCCACCCTGCTGTGGACCTTCGGCTTCGACACCGTGTACGCCATGGCCGACCGCGACGACGACCGGGCCATCGGCGTGCGCAGCAGCGCCCTCAGCCTCGGGCCGCAGGCTCCCCTGGCGGTGGCGGTGAGCTATGGCCTGGCCGCCGCCGCCCTGGCGCTGGCCGCTGGGCTGCAGGGTGTCGGGCTGCAGGGTGTCGGGCTGCAGGGCAGTGGCTGGATCGTCTGGCCCCTCTGGCTGCTGGCGGCCTTCGGCATGCAGCGCGAAGCCGCCCTGCTGCGTCGCCCCGCGTTGCCCCGCTCGGCCTACGGCCGTCACTTCAGCCGCCAGGTGCAGCTCGGCGGGCTGCTGTTGCTGGCCCTGGTGCTGGGGCAGCTGCCATGAGCGTGGCCATGCACCAGCCGCCGCCGCTCCAGCACGGCGATCGGGTGCAGCTGGTGGCGGCCAGCTCAGCCCTGCTGGGCGACGACGCCCTGGCGCGGCTGCAGGCCGGCATTGCCGTGCTCGAGGGCTGGGGGCTGCAGGTGGAGCGGAACCCGCTGCACGGGCGCCAGTGGGGCTACCTGGCCGGCCGCGACCCGGAACGGCGCGGCGACCTGGAGGCGGCGGCCCGGCGGGGGGCGGAGCTGCTGGCCTGCGTGCGCGGCGGCTGGGGGGCGGCCCGACTGCTGGAGCAGCCCCTGGACCTACCGCCCCGCTGGCTGCTGGGCTTCTCCGACGTCACCTCCCTGCTCTGGGCCCAGCTGGCCCAGGGCCAGGGCGGCGCCATCCACGGGCCCCTGGTAACCACCCTGGCGGCCGAGCCGGCCTGGAGCCAGGAGCGGCTGCGGGCCCTGCTGTTCGGCGAGTCCCTGGCCGATCTCCACGGCGAGGGCTGGTGTGGCGGCCAGGCCGAAGGCCCGCTGCTGGCCGGCAATCTCACCGTGGCCACCCACCTGCTCGGCACCCCCCACCTGCCCGATCTACGCGGCGCGATCCTGGTGCTCGAAGACGTGAGCGAAGCCCCCTACCGCATCGAGCGGATGCTCACCCACTGGCGCCTCAGCGGCGCCCTGCAGCAGCTGGCCGGCATCGGCCTTGGCCAGTTCACCGACTGCGACGACGTGGTGGCTGCTGACGCGAGGCCCACCGACGAAACCAGTCCCCAACCGCCGGATTCGGTTTGTGAAACAGCCTGTGAAACACAGCCGGATCGCTTCAGCCTCGAGCAGGTGCTGCGGGAGCGCACCGCCGATCTCGGCATTCCCGTGGTGAGCAACCTGCCCGTGGGTCATGGGGTCGGCAATGCAGCCCTGCCCCTGGGGACCTGGGCGCGGCTGGATGCTGGCAGCGGCCGGCTGCACATTCCGCCGACCTAGCCCTTCAGCACCGAGCCGCCAGCACGGCCGCCGCCACGGTGAGATCGAAAGGGGTGGTGAGCTTGATGTTGGAGGGGGGCGCCTCCAGCACCTGCACCGGCAGGCCCAGCCGTTCAAACAGGGCCGCATCGTCGGTGACGCTCCAGCCTTCGGCGATGGCGGTGGCGTGGGCATTCCGCAGCTGGGCCACGGGAAACCCCTGGGGGGTCTGGGCGGCCCAGAGCACACGGCGATCCGGGGTGGCGGTGATGGTGCCCGCCCCATCCACCTGCTTGATCGTGTCGGTCACGGGGGTAGCGGCAATCACAGCCGCGCCCTGGAGCACGGCGGCGGCACAGCGCGCCAGCAGGTCGGGCTCCACCAGGCAGCGGGCGCCGTCGTGGATCAGCACCCCTTCGGCATCGGTCGGCAGGGCGGCCAGCCCGCAGCGCACCGAGTCCTGACGGGTCTCGCCACCAAGAATCCACTCCACCGGCCGGTCGGGGCGCACGCCCGCCACGATCGCGGCGATCGCCTCCGCATCCACCGGCTGGCCGACGATGCCGATCCAGTGGATCGCCGGACAGGCCAGGGCCGCCTCCAGGGTCCAGGCGAGCACGGGCCGGCCGGCCACCGGCAGCAACAACTTGTTGCCCTCGGCCCCCATGCGGCGGCCACTGCCGGCGGCGGCGATCAGCAAATGCACAAGCAACTCCCTCGAATCAGGCCAATCCGAATCCGATCCATACAATCAGGCCGCCGAACCGTGCCTTTTCGATGCGCGCCCTGTTTCTGATTCCGGGCGGCAGCAGCCAACAGCTGCAGAGCTTTGCCGCCGTGGCGGCGGTGGCCGAGCAGCTCAAGGCTGAGGTGCAGGTGGTTTGTCCGGTCGCTGCTGTGCCCCTCTGGAGCCTGCACCCCGCCGTCAGCCGCGCCCTTCCCTTCGCCTACGACCAGGCCACCCTGGCCGACTGGGCCAACCTGCTTGGCACCGTGCGGGAGCCCGATTTCCAGGTGTGCCTCAACCTGGCGCCCAGCCGCCAGATGGACCTGATGCTGTCGATGAGCCACATCCCTACCCGGGTGGCTACCGGCGGGTTCTCCACCACCGAACGGATCAGCCCTGGGGCGGGCGGCTGGCCCAACCAGGCCCTGGAGGCCTTCCTGCGGCCGATCGGCGTAGAGCTTGATGCCAACGCCTTCCGATTGCCGGTGGCCCCCAGCGATCTGGAGGCTGCTGCTGCCGCCCTGCCCGCCGGGGACGGCCCGGCCCTGCTGTTGGCCCCCTCCGGCAGCGCCGGCGACTGGGGCGCCTCCCACTGGCAAGCCCTACCCGCTGCCATCCAGGCCAAGCTGCCCAACCTGCGGGCCGTGCCCGCTCTGCGGGGCGAGGGGGCCAAGCCCTTGCGCCAGCGGGCCGCCCAGATCGCCAGCGCCGATGTGGTGCTGGCCAGTGATTCAGTCGCCATCGAACTGGCCCTGTTGCTCGGCCTGCCTCTGGTGGCCTTAGGCCGGGAGGCTTCCAGCCTGCCCAACCGTGGCGGCGTGCAGGGGCTCGGTGCCAGCGGCTCCCTGGAGCACCTGAGCGCAGCCGACGTGCTGGCGGCCCTGGGGCTGGGGTAGCCGGGCCGGAATAGCAGGGCCATACGATCGGCGCCACTGGATGCCTTGCGCCGTGATGACGAGCTCTGCCCCCCTGGCCGCGCAAGTGGCCCTCGTGACCGGCGCCAGCCGGGGCATCGGCCGCGCCATCGCCCTCGAACTGGCTGCCGCCGGCGCCCAGGTGGTGGTCAACTACGCCAGCTCGCTGGAGGCTGCCGAAGCCGTGGTGGCCGAAATCATTGCGGCCGGGGGCCAAGCCTGGAGCCACCGGGCCAACGTTGCCGACGAAGAGCAGGTTGACGCCATGGTCAAGGCCGTGCTCGAGAAGGCCGGCCGGCTCGATGTGCTGGTCAACAACGCCGGCATCACCCGCGATGGCCTGCTGATGCGGATGAAAACAGCCGACTGGCAGAGCGTCATCGACCTCAACCTCACCGGCGTGTTCCTCTGCACCCGCGCCGTCAGCCGCGCGATGCTCAAGGCCCGCATCGGCCGCATCATCAACATCACCTCGGTGGTGGCCCTAATGGGCAACCCCGGCCAGGCCAACTACAGCGCCGCCAAGGCCGGTGTGATCGGCCTCACCCGCAGCAACGCCGCTGAATTCGCCGCCCGTGGCGTCACCGTCAATGCGGTGGCCCCCGGCTTCATCGAAAGCGACATGACCGCCGAGCTCGACAAGGAGCCGATCCTGGCCGCCATTCCCATGGGCCGCATGGGCAGCGCCGCCGAGGTGGCCGGCGCTGTGCGCTTCCTGGCCGCCGATCCTGCCGCCGCCTACATCACCGGCCAGGTGCTGCAGGTGGATGGCGGCATGGTGATGCGGTAGTTCCCCAAGCAGGAGCCCTCAGGGGTTGGTGATCGGCTGGCCCAGCTCCTCGCGCAGGCGGCGAATCCGCTGCAGCAGCCTCAGGCGTCGGCTGCGGGCCGTGATCGTGAGAAACAACCGCACCGGCACGTACACCAGCGCCATCACGACGCCAAACGCCGCCACCAGCGCGAAGATCATGGCGTTGGCACTGGAGGCCGGAGACAGCGAAATCGCTTCGTCGGCGCTCTCCAGGGCCGTTTGGAGCAGATCTTCCATCGCCCGACCCTATCGAGCCTGGAGCCGTTCAGCAGCCTGGGGCTGCGGGCGATTCGGCTTTCCCCACCGTGGTCCGCTACCACGTCGGCCAGCCGCTGTGAGACCCTGATCAAAATTTAAATCGTTCCGTTGTCATGGCCAAGCTGATCAGCTTCTCGGATGCCTCCCGCGGCGCCCTGGAGCGGGGTGTCAACGCCTTGGCCGACGCGGTGAAGGTGACCATCGGTCCCCGTGGCCGCAACGTGGTGCTGGAGAAGAAATTCGGCGCTCCCGAGATCGTCAATGACGGCGTCACCATCGCCAAGGACATCGAACTCGAGGATCCCTTCGAAAACGTCGGCGCCAAGCTGATGCAGCAGGTGGCCAGCAAAACCAAGGACACCGCCGGCGATGGCACCACCACCGCCACCCTGCTGGCACAGGCCCTGGTGCGCGAAGGTCTGAAAAACGTGGCGGCCGGAGCCAACCCCGTCGGCCTGCGCCGCGGCATGGAACAAGCGACGGCCCACATCGTCACTGGGATCGCTGAGCGCTCCCAGGCGGTGAGTGGCGATGCCATCCGTCAGGTGGCGGCCGTGAGCTCCGGCAACGACGACGAGATCGGCCTGATGATCGCCGAGGCCATGGCCAAGGTGAGCGCCGATGGGGTGATCACGGTGGAGGAGTCGACCTCCCTGGCCACTGAGCTGGAAATCACCGAGGGGATGGCCTTTGACCGGGGCTACAGCTCCCCCTATTTCGTCACCGATCAGGAGCGCCGGGAGTGCGTCTTTGAAAACGCCCTGATCCTGATCACCGACCGCAAGATCAGCACCATCACTGACCTGGTGCCCGTGCTGGAGGCGGTGTCGAAGAGCGGCCGACCGCTGCTGATCCTGGCTGAGGAGGTGGACGGCGAAGCCCTGGCCACCCTGGTGGTCAACAAGAACCGCGGCGTGCTGCAGGTGGCCGCCGTGCGGGCTCCGGGCTTCGGCGATCGGCGCAAGGCCATGCTGGGCGACATCGCCATCCTCACCGGTGCCACCGTGGTGAGCGAAGAGCGGTCCATGAGCCTGGAGAAAACCGGACTCGCCGAGCTGGGCCAGGCCCGCCGCATCACGATTACCAAGGACACCACCACCCTCGTGGCCAGCGGCGACCACCAGGCCGCCGTGGCCGACCGGGTGGCCTCAATCAAGCGTGAGCTCGACAACACCGACTCCGACTACGACCGCGAGAAGCTGCAGGAGCGGATCGCCAAGCTGGCCGGTGGTGTAGCCGTGATCAAGGTGGGGGCCCCCACCGAAACCGAGCTCAAAAACCGCAAGCTGCGCATTGAGGATGCCCTCAACGCCACCCGCGCCGCCGTCGAGGAAGGAATCATCGCCGGCGGCGGCTGCACCCTGCTGGAGCTGGCCGAAGGTCTCAGCGGCCTGGCGGCGTCCTGTCAGGGGGATGAGCGCACCGGTGTGCAGATCGTGCAACGCGCCCTGGCGGAGCCGGTGCGGCAGATCGCCTACAACTCCGGTGCTGATGGCGCTGTGGTGGCGGCCGAGATCCTGCGGCTGGGCAAGGGCTACAACGCCTTCACCGGCGTCTACGAAGACCTGCTCGCCGCCGGCATCCTCGATGCCGCCAAGGTGGTGCGTCTAGCACTTCAGGATGCGGTGTCGATCGCCTCAATGCTGATCACCACCGAGGTGGTGATCGCCGACAAACCCGAACCCGAAGCGGCCCCCGGCGGCAACATGGGCGGCATGGGCGGCATGGGCGGCATGGGCGGTATGGGTGGCATGGGCGGCATGGGCGGCATGGGCATGCCCGGCATGATGTGAGGCCCAGCCGCTCGGCAGCCCCTCAGCAGGCCTTCACGTAGGCCGCCACCTGCAGGTCCACCCCGGTGATAGCCGTGCCCACCACCACCGCATCCGCGCCGGCATCGAGGGCACCACGGGCCTGCTGGGGGCTGGCGATGCCGCCCTCACAGATCAAGCTCACCGCTGCGGGCAGCTGCTGCTTCAGCTGGGGCAAGAGCTCCCAGGCAGGCGGCTGGCAAGCAGCCGTGGCCTCGGTGTAGCCATACAGGGTGGTGCCCACCCAGTCGCAGCCGAGGGCGGCGGCCCGCAAGCCGTTGGCCAGCGAGTCGACATCGGCCATCAGCAGGGCACCCAACTCCCGCCGCGCGCGGCTGATCAGCTGCTCGAGAGTCTCTCCACCGGGCCGGTGGCGTTCGGTGGCATCGATCGCCACCACGTCGGCGCCCGCCCCCCACACGGCGCGGATCTCCTCCCAGCCCGGGGTGATGTACACGGAGCTGTCGGGGTAGGTGCGCTTCCACAGCCCCACGATCAAGGCGTCGGGGCAACGGCTCCGCACGGCTCCGATGTGCTCCGGACTCTCCAGCCGCACGCCATTGGCGCCATTGCGAAGGCTGGCCTCCGCCATCGCCGCGATCACATCGGGATCGCGCAGGGGTGAGCCCTCGGGGGCCTGCACCGACACGATCAGTCCAGAAGCTTTCACTCAGCTGGCTAAGGGAAGGGAGTCGGCATCGGGAAGCCAGGCCCGCAGGGGCGCCAGGGCACGGGGTGCGGGCGCCGGCTCCCCGTCGGGCACCACGGCCAGTTGGGACCAGGAACGGGAGAGAACCGCCGCGGGGATGGGTTCAACTTCGGGTTCAACAATTTGTTGAACAGACTCTGAAAGCCATTCCGGCTCGGGCTGCAGCACCGCAGGCACCAACCCAAGGGGAGCTCCGCCGCCAGCCCGTTCCTGCAACCACTGGGCGGCTTCAGCCCCCTGACTGGCCAGCAGCGGCCCCGCCACCAAAGCGTCCAGGGCCGCGAGGCCGCGGCGGTGCACCCACTGCTGCACCAGGCGCTCGGCCATGGGCTGGTCCCGTTCGGCCACCGCCGCCAGCAGACGATCCGCCAGGTCGGGGCGGGCTGGCGGTGGAAAGCTGGGGGGCTGGGTCACGGGAGGGGTGGCTAGGTGAGCTTGCGATCCAGCAGCGGCCGAATCAGCAGGAACAACCCGGCGGCCAACACGGCGAGCACCCCGAGGCAGGTGGCGCTGCTGAGCTGGCCGTAGGGGGCCTCCAGCACCACGGCGGTGAGGGAGACCTGTCCTGCGTAGGCGGCACGGATCGGTTCAATCGCGAAGGTAAGGGGATTTAGGGCCGCTAGCCAGCCCAGCCAGGCCGGCATGAAGGACAGCGGTGCCAAAGCGGTGCTGGCAAACAGCAGCGGCAGGTTGGCCACGAAGATCACCGCGATCAACTCGATATGCCCCGGCAGGGCGAAGGCCAAGCCCAAACTCAGGGCCGTGACGGCAAACACCAGAAGCAGCAGCGTCACTAGCACCAACAACAATCCGGCGCCCCCCGGCCAGCCGTAGCCGAGCAGGGCAGCGGTGCCCATGATCGCCAGGCTCTGCACCAGGCTCAGGGAGGTGATGTAGAGCACCGAAGCCAACACAATCGAGCTGCGCGAGCGCAGGGGCGCCACCAGCAGGCGGTTGAGGAAGCCGAATTCCCGATCAAACATCACCGGCAACCCGGCATTGAGGGCCGCACTGAAGGCGGTGAACACGATCACGCCGGCACCCAGAAAGCGGCCATAGCTGATGCCGCCGGGCAGCAGGCCCTCCGGGGCCTTGGCGAACAGAGCGCCGAACAGCACCAGCCAGATCAGCGGTTGCAGAACCCCCGCCACCAGGGTGGAAGGCCGCCGCTGCAGCTGCACAAACAAACGCCGGGTTAGGGCCAGGGTTTCCTGGCTGATCTCAGCCAGGGCGGAAGCCTCGGGCTGTGAACCCGGGGCGGGATCGCGGGTCGGGACGGGAACGGGAAGGGTGGTGGTCATCACATGCTCGCTTTGCGTTCGGCCTTGGGATCGCGACTGCCGGCCACGGCCAGCTCCGCATCCATCAAGGTGCGGCCCGTGGCCTGGAGGTAGACATCATCGAGGCTGGGGCGGCTCTGGGCCAGGGCAAACACCGGCAGGTCGGCCTCGGCCAGCTGACGGCGCAGCTGCTCGATCACGCCGTCGTGCTCGATCACCAGGTTGAGGGAGAAGCCCTGGGCCTGGTTCACCACCACCTGGCGCACACCGGCACAGGCGTGCAGCAGGCTGCGCACCCGCTCAGCCTCGTCGGCGTCGCTGAATTCCCGCACCCGCAGGGTCACCCGATCGCCGCCGAGGGCCGCCTTGAGCACCGAGGGCGCCCCTTCGGCGATCACCCGACCGGCTTCGATGATGGCCAGGTGGTCGGCCAGGGCATCCACCTCCTCGAGGTAGTGGCTGCTGAGCAGCACAGTGGTGCCGCCATCCCGCAGCTGGCGCAGCACACCCCAGATGGCCGCCCGGCTCTCGATGTCGAGGCCGACGGTGGGCTCATCGAGCACCAGCACCTGGGGGCGATGCAGCAGACCCGCCGCCAGATCCAGCCGGCGCCGCATGCCGCCTGAATAGCCGCCGCAGCGGCGATCGATCCAGTCGGCCATGCCCAGCAGCTCGATCAACTCGCCGATCCGCTGGTTCCGCGCGGAGGTCTGCAGGTGATACAGATCGCCCTGGAGCTGCAGCAGTTCGCGGCCCGTGAGGATCTTGTCGATCGCCACCTCCTGGGCCACGTAGCCCAGCAGGCGCCGCACCGCCCGCGGCTCGGACAGGGCATCAACCCCGCCCACCCGCACGCTGCCGCTGTCGGGGGCCAGCAGAGTGCAGAGGATGCGCAGGGCAGTGGTCTTGCCGGCGCCATTGGGCCCCAGCAGGCCGTAAAGGCTGCCGGCCGGCACCTGCAGCGTCAGCCCATCGAGGGCCAGCACGCCACCGGCCAAGTTGCCACCTCTGGCTTTGCCACCGCCGTAGCACTTTCGGAGCTGCTGCAGTTCGATCACCGACTCAGACCGCCCAATCAGCCGACCAATGTAGGCAGCGCAAACAGCGAGACGCTGAACAGATCAGGGCCCATCAGCGCCGCCTGGGGCAGCCGGGCCAGCAGCAGCAGCAGGCAGATGCCAAACAGGTAAAAGATGGACCAGCGGAACAGGGCGCGGGCGTGCTGGGGATCATCGGGCTGGGCGCGCAAGCGGCCGCTGAGCTGGAGCAGACGGGCGTTGAAGGGCAGCACCATCAGGCCGTAGAGCAGGCCGCCAGTGGGCAAGGCCAGCACACCGAGCAGGCTAAAGGCCACCGTGGCCCAGGCGTAATGGCTGATCGCCCGGGTGGTGACCACCACGCCCTTCACCACCGGCAGCATCGGAATCCCCACCGATCGGTAGTCGTCCTTGAGCAGCAGGGCCAGGGCCCAGAAGTGGGCGGGCGTCCACAGCATCACCAGCGAGAACAGCCACCACGACGACCAACCCAGGCCACCGGTGGCCGCCGCCGCCCCCACCAGGGGCGGGATCGCACCGGCCACCCCGCCGATGACGATGTTCTGGGTGGTGCGAGGCTTGAGGAAGGCGGTGTAGAGCAGCACATAGCTGCACAGGCCCAGCAGCGACAAGCTGGCGGCCAGCGGGTTCACACCGATCACCAACACCGCCACCGAAAGGGCCGTGAGGCCAATGGCCAGGGCGAAGGCCTGGCGCTGGGCGAGGCGCCCCGAGGGCAGGGCCCGGCGACTGGTGCGTTGCATGCGCCCATCGAGCTCCTGCTCCCACAGGCAATTGAGCACCCCGGCCGCCGCCGAAGCCAGGCTGCCACCCACCAGGGTGCAGGCGATGGTGGCGCCGCTGGGGGAGCCACCGGCACTGAGGGCCATGCCGCCCAGGGTGGTGGCCAGCAGCAGGGGGATCAGGCGGGGCTTGGCCACCTCCAACCAGGCGGGCAGCTTCACCGAAGGACGGATCGCTGAGGCCGCAGTTGGGGCATTCGCCACCGAAGCAGCGGCCGTTGCAGGCACTGCTGCACTAACCATGAACCACCTCGGAGGGGACCTCAGACGTCAACAGGGATCGGGCCGAGCGACGCCCCAAACAGCGGGCGACCACGGCGGCCAGCAAGCCCACGAGCAGGGCAGCGGTGAGCTGGTGAGCAATCGTCACCAGGGGCGCCTCAAGCTGGAGACGCAGGGTCAAGACCCCGAGGGCAACCTGGGCCACCACCAACGCTGCGGAGCCAAGAGCCAGCGCTGGCAACTGTCCGAGCCCCGCCGGCAGCAGCGGGGTTGATGCCGCCAGGGCCAGCACGGCCAGGGCCGCGGGCATCGCCACCTGGCGGTGGGCCAGCAACCACCGGCAACCCTCTCCAGAACTGAAGCATTGGTCGGCGGCCCATTGGCTGGCCATGGAACCGCCCAGCAAGCACTGGGCCAGCACCAGCACCAGGGCCGTCGACGCCAGCAGCCCCCACCAGAGCGGCGGCACCGCGAGGCCACGACCAGCCATAGCGAGGCGCTGGTAGAGGGCACTGGTGAGGGCCACCAACACCAGGGCGGTGGTGAGATGGGCCGTCACCAAGGGAGCCGCCAGCAGCTGGGTGACGGTGAGGGCCCCCAGCCCACCCTGCACAGCCACCAGCAACAAGGCTGCGCCGGCTATCCAGGGGAGCCACGCCGGCAGCCGGCGGCGCCAGAGAATGCTGGCGCCAGTCAGCACCAGCAGGGCTACGCCCACGACGAAGGCATCGAGCCGATGGAACCACTCCAGGAACACCTGGAGGTTCATCTGGCGCCCCGGCAGCAGGCGCCCGTAACAAAGCGGCCAATCCGGGCAAGCCAGGCCGGCCTCCATCACCCGGGTGGCACCGCCGATGCCCACCAGGGCCACCAGGGCCACCACCAGGTGGGACGCCAGCAAGCCGAGGCGGTGACGCAGCGCCAGGTCGGGAGCTGGACCTGGTTGGGAGTGGAGATCCGCCGCCATGGCCAGGCCATTCCCGGAAGTGGGGTCAAGTTAGCCAGCTTGACCAGAACCAGGGATCAGGGTTCCCGCACATCTCAAGACTGAAACCTTGCCCCAGAAACCCACTGCCATCGCGTTGTTTTGCCAACCAAATTAACGTTGTCCCCGCAGCCGAAGGCAGCGCCCCATAGGCTGGCTTCAGGGGCAAAGTGCACCGTGCCGATTCGTACCGTCCTCACTATTATCGCGGCCACCACAGCGCTTGTGCTGACAGGCCTTTGGGTGGGCAACAACGTCAACATGTTGCCGCTGGATGCCAGCAGCAACGCTCCCACCTATGACGCCCTCTTTAAGGTTTTGTTCAGCATTGGCACGGTGCTGTTTCTCGGCATCGTGATCCTGCTGGTTTACAGCTTGTTTCGATTCCGCCGCCCCAGCGGTGACCTCAGCGATGGCCTTGCCATTGAGGGGAATTTGCCGCTGGAAATCGTCTGGACGGCCATTCCCGCGATCGTGGTTTTATTCGTTGGGATCTACAGCTACGACATCTACGAGCGCATGGGCGGCATGGTGAACCTCAACGACCACTCCGCCATGGCCCACGCGGCGATGGAGCCCCAGGCCAGGGTGTGGGGGGGGATCGGTGGGGCCGGCATGGATGCCGCACCCACCGGCGCCGTGCTGCCGGTTGAGGTGACGGCGATGCAATTTGCGTTCATCTTCCATTACCCCGACGCCAACATCACCAGTGGCGAGCTGCACGTGCCGACCGGCCAACCCGTGGAGCTGCATATGGAAGCCCGCGACGTGATCCACGCCTTCTGGGTGCCCCAGTTCCGCCTCAAGCAGGACGTGATCCCCGGCCAGCCCACCGTGCTCTCCTTCACCGCCACCAAGGCCGGCAGCTACCCGATCGTGTGCGCCGAACTGTGCGGCCCGTACCACGGCGGCATGCGCTCCACCGTTGTGGTGCACGAACCCGAGGCCTACGCCACCTGGCTGCAGCAGAACAGCCCCGCCAGCACCACCACCTGAGACGCCATGACCCTCGCCAATCCGAGCGACTTCAACGGCAGCCTGCAACCCCAGGGCTGGTTGCGGTACTTCAGCTTCAGCCTCGATCACAAGGTGATCGGGCTGCAATATCTGGTGTGCGGCTTTGTCTTCTATCTGATCGGCGGAGCCCTGGCTGGCGCCATTCGCACCGAGCTGGCCACGCCGCTCTCCGATTTCATGCCGCGCGACACCTACAACGAGGTGCTCACCCTGCACGGCACGGTGATGATTTTCCTCTGGATCGTGCCGGTGGTGAACGGCGCCTTCGGCAACTACCTGATTCCCTTCTATGTGGGGGCCCGCGACATGGCCTTCCCGCGGCTCAATGCCGTGGCCTTCTGGCTGATTCCCCCCGCCGGCATCCTGCTGATCAGCAGCTACTTCATCGCAGGAGCGGCGGCCCAATCCGGCTGGACCGCCTATCCCCCGCTGAGCCTCACCACCCCGGCAGCAGGTCAGGTGGTGTGGATCCTGAGTGTGCTGCTGCTGGGCGGCAGCTCGATCTTCGGCGGCATCAACTTCATCGCCACCATCCTCAAGCTGCGTCGGCCTGGCCTCAAGCTGATGCAGCTGCCGATGTACTGCTGGGCCATGCTCGGCACCAGCATCCTGGTGGTGCTCTCCACGCCAGTGCTGGCCGGCACCTTGATCCTGCTGAGCTTTGACATCATTGCCCACACGGGCTTCTTCAACCCTGCCCTGGGGGGCAATGTGGTGGTTTATCAGCACCTCTTCTGGTTCTATTCCCACCCGGCGGTGTACATCATGGTGCTGCCGGCCTTCGGCCTGGTGAGTGAGATCCTGCCGGTGCACGCCCGCAAGCCCCTGTTTGGCTACACCACGATGGTGTACTCGATCATGGCGATTGTGTTTCTGGGCTTGATCGTCTGGGCCCACCACATGTTCACCAGCGGCACGCCGCCCTGGATGCGCCTGTTCTTCACGATCGCCACCTCATTCATCGCCGTGCCCACCGGCATCAAATTCTTCAACTGGCTGGCCACCCTCTGGGGCGGCAAGATTGCGCTCAACTCGGCGATGCTGTTTTCCTGCGCCTTCATCGTGAATTTCGTGTTCGGCGGCATCACCGGCGTGGCCCTGGCCCAGGTGCCCTTCGACATCCACGTGCACGACACCTACTTCGTGGTGGGCCATTTCCACTACATCGTCTACGGCGGCACGGTGTTTGTGATCTTCGGCTCGCTCTATCACTGGTATCCGAAGTTCACCGGTCGACTCCTCAATGAAGACCTGGGCCGGCTGCACTTCCTGCTCACCTTCATCGGCTTCAACCTCTGCTTCGCCCCCCAGCACTGGCTGGGTCTCAACGGCATGCCCCGCCGGGTGGCGGAATACGACCCCACCTTCACCACCCTCAACCAGGTGAGCAGCGTCGGCGCCCTGCTGATGGCGATCAGCACCCTGCCGCTGCTGATCAACGTGGTGGTGACGGCCATCAACGGCAAGGTTGCCGGTGACAACCCCTGGAACGCCCTCACCCCCGAGTGGCTGACCAGCTCGCCGCCCCCAGTGGAAAACTGGATTGGCGAAGCGCCGCTGGTCACCGAGCCCTACGGCTACGGCCAGCATCAGGAAGTACCCCAGGAGGTCCAGGCATGACCAGCACCGCCCCCCTGCAGGATCCCGGCAGCCTCGCAGCCGACCAAGCCACAGACCACGCAGCCGATCACGCCACTGAGGGCCATGGCGACTTCCGTCTGTTTGGCCTGGCCACCTTCCTGGTGGCCGACGGCATGACCTTTGCGGGCTTCTTCGCCGCCTACCTCACCTTCCGGGCCGTCAATCCCCTCCAGGAGGGCAGCACCTACGAACTCGAACTACTGCTCCCCACAATCAACACCGTTGTCCTGATCATCAGCAGCTTCACCTTCCACCGGGCCGGCAAGGAATGCCGCGGTGGCAACCTCGCTGCCAGCCGCCTCTGGCTGGCGATCACCGGCGGGCTGGGTGCAATCTTCCTGGCCGGGCAGATGGTCGAATACTTCAACCTGCCCTTCGGCCTCACCGACAACCTGTTCGCCAGCACCTTCTATGCCCTCACCGGCTTCCATGGCCTGCACGTCACCCTTGGCGTGATCTGCATTGCCATCGTGGCCCTGCAAACCCGCCAGGGCGGCCGCAACACCGCCAGCGATCACTTCGGCCTGGAAGCGGCCGAGCTCTACTGGCACTTTGTGGACGGCATCTGGGTAGTGCTCTACGGGATTCTTTATCTGCTCTGATCGTCTTCAGGCGCTGGGATGGTGTTCAAGCGCTGGCAGCGTTGGCGAATTGGAAGCACACTCGGCACAATCGACCCATCACTCTGTCGAGGGCAGGCAACACCCATGGCTGGCAGGACGGACGACGGTCCCCCCGAAATGCTGGAGGGGAAGGCGCTGCTCGATCGGGCCCGGGCCCTGAGCAACCGCCCCGAAGATGAGATTGCCCGGGCATGTGGCTACGTAGGCCCTAGCGGTCGAGTGCTCAAAAAGAGTTTCTACCGGGCCCTGGTGGCGGCGAAGGGCTATTCCATGCCCAACAACGGTGGCGGCAGGACCAGCGCTAGTCGCTCCAGCGGTCAGGGCAAGGGGCGGCAGGCAGAGTTCCGCACGCGGGTGCACGGCAACGGCAACCTGCTGATCGGCCACGCCTACACCCGGCGACTGGGGCTGGAGCCGGGCCAGGAATTCCGCATCGAAATTCACCAGGAAACCGGCTCCATCTGGCTGCTGCCCCTGGAGGAGTAGGGCAAGCCAGGCCCTCTTCAGTCGTCGCGCTCAGTCATCGCCCTTCTTCAGTCATCACCATGAAAGCTGGCGCTGAAGGCCAGCAGGTCGATGCCGCTGAATAGGAAGCTGATGCCCACCAGCACACCGATCACCCACAGCAGGCCCCAGCCCTGCATGGTCACAATCAGCACGCCCAGGATCAGGGTGACGATGCCATTGAGCAGGCCCCAACCCCAACCCCTCACCTGGGTGTGGCCAAGCGACACCAGCACCGACACCACGCCCTCCAGGATGAAGACGAGGCCGATGGCGAAGGCCAGGCTGGCCACCACAACACCACCCTCCAGCGGCCCGCCGCGGAACTGCTGAATCATCCAGGCCCCCACGAAGATGAACAGGGTGGAGATCACCAGGCGCCAGAAGCAATACCAGCGGCCCAACTGACGGGAGCGGGCCAGATTGCTCACCCAACCCACGATGCCGCCCACCAGAAAGGCAACCGCCACGATCACGGTGATCCAGGCTGAGGCCACCACCGGAAAGATCAGAGCCAGCACCCCCAGCACCAGCATCAACACCCCCTCAAACAGGGTGAAGGCTTTGAGTCCCGCGCCATTGGGGGACAACAGACTTGAACCCATCAGTGTTCCATCGATATCACTCGGACCGTAATCACGGTGGGCGGCCCTGGCCACACGCGGCTCAGACCCAGCCGTGATCAGCCAACCAGGCGGCATCGACGCCAGCTCCGGAGCTCCCCTGCTCGTTGTTTCTCTGTTCAGCTCCGTTGAACGTTTTGTTCAACAAACCCAAATCGCCATTCCAGGAGTCCCCGCCCCCCCCTCCTCGGCCCGCCAGCAACCGCTCGGTGTACTTGGCCAGCAGATCGGCCTCCAGATTCACCCCATGGCCGACGGCCAGCTGGGCGAGGGTCGTGCTGGCCCAGGTGTGGGGGATCACAGCGATCCAGAAGCCCCCGCCATCCGCGTCGCAACCCGCCACGGTGAGGCTGATGCCATCAACCGCCACGCTGGCCTTTTCGCAGATGTAGCGGCCGTAGGCGGGGTCGTTCCAGGCCAGCTCGAGGCGCCAGGAGGCCGGCTGACGCGCAATCGCCCGCACCACCCCCAACCCGTCCACATGGCCGCTCACCAAGTGGCCACCGAGGCGATCCGCCAGCCGCAGGGCCGGCTCCAGATTCACCGCCCCGCCCCGGTCCGCCTTGGCCGCCAGGGTGGTGCGTCCAAGCGTCTCTTCGCTCACGTCCGCACGAAACCCATCGGCCAGGCGCTCGGCCACGGTGAGACACACCCCATCCACCGCCACGCTGTCGCCCAGGGCCAGCTGGGCTGGCCCCCAAGCCGCACCCGCCGGCGGATGCCACTGCACCTGCACCCCCTTGGAACTGCGCCGGATTGCACCGATTGCCTGCACCAGCCCGGTAAACATCCGCTATCAAGCCCAGGGCGAACCAATCTGGCCATAATCGTGCAAAGGGTGGACCAGGCAAGCCATGGTCGAGATGCGTGTTGCCGGAATTGCCCTGGATGCGGCCAGCCGCAGTCCGATTGTGTTGCTGCGCGATCCCGCGGGCCGGCGCCAGGTGCCGATCTGGATCGACCAGGCCCAGGCCCAAAACATCCTGGCCGGCCTCAGCGACGAGGCGCCGCCGCGGCCCCTCAGCCACGACCTGATGGCCTCCCTGATCGACGCGGGGGGGCTGCAGCTCGACCGGGTGGTGATCCACACGATCGAAGACAGCACCTTCCGCGCCGTGCTGAAACTGAGCCCCGCCGAGCCTGAGCACGCCAATCTCGACGCTCAAGCAGCCGAAACCCAGACAGCCGAAGCCCAAACAGCCGAGGCGGCCGTGCAGGCCCCGGCTGGCCTCGAACTCGATGCCCGCCCCAGCGACGCGATCGCCCTGGCCCTGCGCACCGGCAGCCCGATCTGGATGCTGGAGGAGGTGGTGGCCGATGCCTCGATCCCGGTGGACGCGGAGGCCGATGCAGAAGACCAGGACAATTTCCGCCGCTTCCTGGACAGCACCAGCCCCGCCGACCTGGTGCGCCACCTCAAGCAAGCCCACCCAGAGACCGAGCCGCCGGACACACCCGCGCCATGACAGCCCCGGCCCTGCGCCCCTTCGGCGATGGCCCTCCGGTGTCCCCCTTCAGCCTTGGCACGATGCGGGCCCTGGGCAGCCCGGCGCAGATGGAGGCCGTGCTGCGCGCCGCCCTGGCCGCCGGCATCAACCACCTGGAAACAGCCCCCGCCTACGGCCCCGCCGAAAGCTTCCTGGGCCAGGCCCTCGCCGCCCTGGCCGCAGAGGGCCTGGCCCCGGAGGGCGGCTGGCGGATCACCAGCAAGCTCCTGCCAGTCTCGGACCTCGCCACCGCCCAGCAGCAGCTGCGGGCGATCCTGGCGCGCCTCGGCGTGGCGAAGCTCACCACCCTGGCCGTCCACGGCCTCAACACGCCGGAGCACCTGGAGTGGGCCCTGCACGGCCCCGGCGGCGACCTGCTGGCCTGGGCCCGCGGCGAAGGGCTGGTGGGCCAGGTGGGCTTCAGCAGCCACGGCAGCCCTGAGCTGATCGAGGCCGCCCTCGCCTCCGGGGCTTTCCGGGTGTGCAGCCTGCACCTGCACCTCTTCGACCAAACCCGCCTGCCCCTGGCCCGCACCGCCCTGGCCGGCGGCATCGGCGTGCTGGCCATCTCCCCGGCCGACAAAGGGGGCCGCCTCTACGACCCGCCGCCGGAGCTGCTGGCCGACTGCGCCCCGTTTCACCCCCTCGAGCTGGCCTACCGCTTTCTGTTGGATGAGGGGGTCTCCACCCTGAGCCTGGGGGCCGAGCAGCCGGGCGATCTGGCCTGGGCCACTGCCATTCAAGGGCCCTCGCCCTGGCTGAGTGCCGCGCAACTCGCAGCCCTGGAGCGCCTGAGTGCCGCGGGCCGGGAGCGCCTGGGGGCCGAGCGCTGCGGCCAGTGCCGCGCCTGCCTGCCCTGCCCCAATGGCGTGCCGATCCCCGAGCTGCTGCGCCTGCGCAACCTGGCAGTCGGCCACGGCATGGAGGTGTTCGCGGGCGAGCGCTACAACCTGATCGGCCGCGCCGGCCACTGGTGGGAGGAGCGCAATGCCGAGGCCTGCCAAAGCTGCGGCGCCTGCCTGCCCCGCTGCCCCCACCAGCTGCCCATCCCCGCGCTGCTGGCCGACACCCACCGGCGCCTGGCCGCCGCACCGAGGCGGCGGCTCTGGGGCTGAGTCTCAGGATCTGGGCGCGGCCGCATCCCAGAGGTTCTGCTGGGCGAGCTGCTGGGCCAGGCTGAGCGGCGGCAGACTCCAGCAGCGCTGCAGCAGGGCATCGCCGGGCAGAAGCAGCGCGGCCATCGCCGCCGGAAAGCGCCGAGCCACCGGCGCCAGCTCGGCCTGGGGCAGGGGCGGCACCCAACCCCGGGCCAGCAGTTGCTCCAGCAGGGGCGGCTCCAGCACGGCCCCCAGCCACTCCAAAGGGGGCTGCTGGGGTGGGCTCGCCGCCGGCCGCAGCAACAGCTGCCAGCTGAGCGGCGCCCCCGACTCCGGCCAGATCACCGCCAGGCGCTGATCGCGGCGCTGCAGGGGGATCAGGCGCTGCAGGGGCAGCACCGCCGCGTCGGCCTTGCCGCTCAGCAGCAGGTTGAGACCATCGCGCTCGTCGTAGGCCAGGGCCTGGGCCCGCAATCGCTCCAGCTGGGCGAAATCGCCTTTGACGATCTCCAGGCTGATGCGGGGGCTGGAGGGCAGCACCAGCCGGCCCCGCAAGCTGGGATCAAGCAGCAGTGCCCAGCCCTCCTGACGCCGGGCCAGCAGGTCGGGGCGGCTGCGCAGGGCGATCACCCAAGGGCTGTAGGCCCAGGGAAAGGCCAGTTCGCCGGTGCCGGCCGGGCCAAACAACCGCGCCACCTCCGCACTGAAGGGCGCCAAGCGGGCCCACAGCCGCGGCGCCCCAAACGGCTGCAGCACCTTGGGGCCCAGACCGCTGCCCAGACCGCTGGCCCAGCCGTCGCTGAGGGCAACCAAACCGGGCTGCACTCCGGGCTGCGCTTTGTGTTGCACACCCTGTTTCACAACCGCTTGAAGCTGTTGTTGCACCGCAGCGGGGTCCGCCAGTGGCTGGGAGCGCCAGGGATCCGGCAGTTGCTTCAGCCAGGCGGCCGGCAGTTCCCCCTCAGCCAGCAGCAACTGCGGGCCCTCAGCGGGGCGACAGGCGGCCAGCAGGCCGGCGCCCAGCCCCAGCTGCAGCAGCCGGCGACGGGAGAGCGGGGCAGACAACAGAGCCATGGCAGCGACCCTAAACACCGAGCTCAAGCCGGCAGGCCTGGTCGCAGGCGGCGGCCAGGGCCGCGGGGGGCAGCCCAGCCAGCTCCCACAGCAGGGCCAGGCCGCCGGCCCCCACCCCCTCCTTGACGTAGCCGCGCTCGTAGTCGCGCAGGGCCGCGCTGCTGCAGCCGTGGAAGCGCAAGGCCGCCACCTCCAGCCGCGGCCGCACCTGCCACAGCGCCCCGATGCGCGCCAGCAGCAGGGCCAGATCGCTGCCGGGCTCCTCGGCCACCCAGGCCGTGGTGGCGAGTGTCACCTGGCACACCAACTCCTGGCGCCGTCCGGGCTCCGCCAGGGCCAGAGCCAGGGCGAGCACCGCCGCCATCTGACTGCCGCCGGCCAGCAGCACGGGGGTGCCCCGCGCCGCGGCCGCCGCCACCAAACCGGCTGCCAACGCCTGCATCGGATCGCCCACCGCCGCCAGCACGGCCGTGGGACTCGGCTCGGCACCGACCCCAGCCACGACCCCACCCCCAGCCACGGCTGCCTCTAGGCCCCGCCGCACCAACGCCGCCTTGAGGCCATGGGCCGGTTGGCGCAGGCTGCCGCTCACCAGCCCGGCCGCCTCCACCCCCAACCCCTGCAGCACCGCCAGGGCGGTGGTGGTGCCCCCCGGCACACACTCCGCCAGCAGCAGCGGCTCGGCGGGGTTCCAGCGCTCTCCCCAGGAGCGTCCGCGCTGCAGCAGGGCCTTCACCCGGGCCGGATCGAGGGCCCGGCCGGTGCTGAGGCAGCAGGCCGGGCCGGCGCTCTCGAGCGCGGGCAGGCGCAGGTGCGGCACCGATGGGGCGATGGCACAGCCCAGATCCACCACCTGGGTGCGCTCGAGCAATCCCAACTCCCGCAGCACCACATGGCTGATCAAGGCTGGGCTCACCCCAGCCGGCAGGGGCGGCAGGGCATGAACTCGCCCAGCGCCGGGCCCCTGCAGCAGCAGCTCGGCATCGGCGGCTGCCGTGCCCAGCCGGGCCTCGGGGGTGGCACCGGCGGCGGAAATTCCCGGCACCGCTGCCGTGTCGGTGGCGGCCAGCAGCAGCAGGGTGCGACTGACCGGCCAGCCCTGGTGCAGCGCTGCTCGCCAGCGATCAGGGGCCATCGCCGGGCTCAGAGGGGATCGAGGGCCACCAGGGCGCGAAGGGCCCGGGGGGGCTCGGGGATCGGGGAGCGCAGGCGCGGAAAGATCCAGTAGGCCACCGCATGCAGGGCCAGCACCACGATTCCGTTCTGCACCCACACCAGGGCGACGGCGGCCAGCTGCACCTGGGCCAGGTCGATGCTGGCGGCCAGGCCCACCCAGCCGGCCAGCCTCTCCAGCAAACCAGCGGCCGCGCTGGTGAGCACCACCCAGAGGTTTTCCCCCACCAGCAGCGACAACACCGCCACCCGCACCAGAAAGCCTGCCGCACCGATCAGGCTGCCGAGGCCCCAGCTCACCCACCAGCTGGCCCGCCAGCCGCCGGTGCCGCGCCAGCACCAGCCCAGCCACAGCGCCAGGAAGCCGTAGGGGAAGAGCACCAGGGGGCCGCGGATCGGCCCCATCAGGGCCACCAGCAGCAGGGCCGTCACCACCAGGCCCTCCACGGCACAGCGCCAGCCGTGGCGGAGCTGCAACAGGGCCAGGGGCAGGGGCAGGGCTAGCCGAAACAGAGGGCTGCCCACCGGCAGGTAATACAGCGCCACCCACAGCAGGGCAGTGGCGGACGCCAGATAGGCCGTGTCCATCAACTGGCGGGCCTGTCCGCGCGTGAGCTGGCGGCGGGATGGCATCAACGCGGTGCCGGGGCCGGCGTGACCGTGGGTGCCGGCGTGACGGTGGGCGCTGGCGTGGAGGTGGGCGCCGGCTTGGGCGTGGACGCGCCGATGCGCTCGATCATCTCCACTTCGAAGCTCACGCCCGCCGCCCGCAGGGCCTCAGTAACGGCCTCGGCGGGGGCGGCCGGATCGGCCGCAGGCAACTGAATTGTGATCCGGTAGGGGGCCGGCTTGGTGGGTGAAGCCACCGAAGTAAGCGGCGGGGCGAGCGGGGGCTTGGGGCTCGCCCCATTCGGGGCTGCCGTAGTGGGGGCTGCCGGAGTGGGGGCCACGGGCTGGGCTGGGGGCGTCGAGAAACTGCGGGAGAGCTGGTCGCCCAAACGGGTGCCGCTGCAGCCAGCCAGAGCCAGGCCGCAAACCGCCAATGCCAACCGCATCTGCAACCGCAGGCGACCCCAGGCCATGGCGGCCATCAGCTGTCAGCCGCCCGGATCACGCGCACCGCACTGGCCCGCAGGCGGCCTGTTTTGGTGGTGGTGGGGGCCTTCGGGGCAGCTGTTTTGGCGGCGGGCTTTTTGGCAGCAGGCTTCTTGGCGGCGCCGGCAGCTGGCTTGCGGCCCTTGGCCTTGCCGGTGGCGGCCTTGGCGGCGAGCAGCTCCACGGCCAGCTCCAGGGTGATGGTGTCGGCGGTGGTGCCCTCCGGCAACGACGCATTCACCTTTCCTTGCTTCACGTAGAGGCCATAGGGGCCATCGAACAATTGGATCGCCTCATCGCCCCCCTCAGGAGTGCCGAGATCCTTCAGGGCGGTGCGGCCGCCACGGCCCTTCTTGGGCATGGCCAGCAATTCCACGGCGCGGCTCAGCCCCACCATCAGCACATCGTCTTCGGCCTTGAGGGAGCGGTAGTCCTTCTCGCCCTTGCCCTTGTGGTGCACCACGTAGGGCCCGAAGCGGCCCAGGCCCGCCTCGATCTTGCCGCCATCGGGGTGCTCCCCGAGCTGCCGCGGCAGCCGCAGCAGGCCTAGGGCATCCTCGAGGCTGAGCTCCTCCGGCTTGACGCCCTTCGGCAGCGAAGCCCGCTTGGGCTTGGGATTCTCATCGCTCACCTGGCCCCGCTGCACGTAGGGCCCGTACTGGCCAAACAGCAGATACACCAGATCGCCCGTTTCCGGATCCTCGCCTAGGGATTCGGGGCCATCGGCCTTCTGCTTGAGAATCAGCTCGGCCTTGTCGGCATCGAGATCGGCCGGGGTGATCTCCTGGGGCAGGGTGGCCTTGAGCAGCTCTTCGCTGCCGTCGTCGGCCACGCGCTTGGTTTCCAGGTAGGCACCGAAGCGGCCGATGCGCACCACGCAAGGCAGGCCCTCGAGCTCCACCGTGCGCGACACCCCCGGATCGATGTCGCCTTCGCGCTGGGCCACCTGGGTTTCCAGGCCCTGCTCGCCCTTGTAGAAGCTCTGCAGGTAGGGCAGCCACTGCACCTGGCCGTGGGAGATCTCATCGAGGGTGTTCTCCATCCGGGCGGTGAAGCTGGTGTCCACCAGGTCCGGGAAGTGCTCCTCCAGCAGGGCCGTGACCGCAAAGGCCGTGAAGCTTGGGGTGAGGGCGTTGCCCGCCAGGGTGGCGTAACCCCGGTCGACGATCGTGCCAATGATCGAGGCGTAGGTGGAGGGGCGGCCGATCCCCTCTTTTTCCAGCATCTTCACCAGGGCCGCTTCGCTGTAGCGGGCGGGGGGCTGGGTTTGGTGGCCGAGGGCCTCCACCGCCTTGCAGGCCGGGCGATCGCCCACTTTCAGGGCCGGCAGCAGCACCTCCTGGCCCTCCAGGGCGGCATCGGGATCATCGGAGCCCTCCACGTAGGCGCGGAAGAAGCCGGCGAAGTCGATGCGCTTGCCGGAGGCGCGGAAGCTGGCAGGGCCCAGAGCGCCGCCGTCGGCCTGCAGTTCCACCGCCAGCATGGTGAGCCGGGCGTCAGCCATCTGGCTGGCCACCGTGCGCTTCCAGATCAGCTCGTAGAGGGCCAGATCGCGGCCATCGAGGCCGGTGGCGGCGGGATCGCGGAAACTCTCACCGGCGGGGCGGATCGCTTCGTGGGCCTCCTGGGCGTTGCGGGCTTTGGTGGAAAACTGGCGGGGAGACGGGCTCAGATAGTCCTTGCCGTATTTGGCGCCCACGCAGCTGCGGGCGGCGTTGATCGCCTGGTCGCTGAGGTGCACCGAATCGGTGCGCATGTAGGTGATGAAGCCGCGCTCGTACAGCCCTTGGGCGGTGCGCATGGTTTCGCGGGCCGAGAGCCGCAGCTTGCGGTTGGCCTCCTGCTGCAGGGTGCTGGTGGTGAAGGGGGGCACGGGCTTGCGCACCGTGGGCTTCTCCTCCACCTCCGCCACGGTCCAGGCGGCGCCCTGCACCTGGGCCTGAAGGGCTTTGGCCTCGGCCTCGCTCAGCAGTCGCACCTTGCTGCCGGCCTTGAGGGCTCCGGTGCTCTCATCAAAATCGGAGCCACCGGCGATCTTCACGCCGCCCAGCTGGCTCAGCTTGGCCTCAAAGCCAGCGCCGGCCTGCTCCAGCCGGGCCTTGAGGTCCCAGTAGCTGCCGCTCCTGAAGGCCCGGCGGGCCCGCTCGCGCTGCACGAGCAGGCGCACCGCCACCGACTGGACGCGGCCGGCGCTCAGCCCCCACGCCACCTTTTTCCACAGCAGCGGCGAGAGGGTGTAGCCCACCAACCGATCGAGAATGCGGCGGGTTTCCTGGGCGTGCACCAGCTCCATGTCGAGCTCGCGGGTCTGCTCCAGGGCCCGACCGATGGCTTCTTTGGTGATCTCGTGGAACACCATGCGCTTCACCGGCACCTTGGGGCTGAGCAGCTGCAGCAGGTGCCAGCTGATCGATTCGCCTTCCCGGTCTTCGTCGGTGGCTAGCAGCAGCTGGTCGGCGCCCTTGAGGGCATCCTTGAGCTCCTTCACCACTATCTTCTTGTCCTTCGGCACCACGTAGAGGGGCTCGAAGTTGTTGGCGGTGTTCACGCCGAGGTTGGCCCACTTCTCACCCTTGTGGGCCGCCGGGATCTCACTGGCGTTGTTGGGCAGGTCGCGCACGTGCCCCATCGAGGCTTCCACCTTGAAGTCCTTGGGAAGGAAGCCGCGAATGGTGCGGGCCTTCGTGGGACTTTCGACAATGACCAGGGTGTGACCCACAGACCAGCGCATAACCGCTCCCCTCTTTATCGCATCCAGGGACCGGGTTGGCTGCGAAGCGCGGCTACAGTCCTCGAGATCACAGATCCCACCTCGCCGCCGTCTCCCTGATGTTTCTGCTTGGCGCCCTCTCCACCGTGGCCGATGCCATCGGCAGTGGTGCCGGAACCGGGGCGCTGAATCTGCAGCTCAACGCCGGCGCAATCGCCCCGGAAGCAGCGGTGCTGATCGCCCTGCTCACCTGCCTGCTGGTGGACCTGGCCGGCGAAAAGGCCGCCAGCCGCTGGGTGCCACCGATCTGCTACGCCGGCCTGGGAAGTGCCCTGGTGCTGCTGGCGCTGCAGTGGAACACGCCGGATCTGCAGCCCTCCTTCGTGGGCTCCTTCCTGGCCGACAACCTCGCCATCGCCTTCCGGGCGGTGGTGGCGGCCTCCACCTTGATCTCCCTGATGCTGAGCTGGCGCTACGTGGAGCGCAGCGGCACCCCGGTGGGCGAATTCGCCGGCATCCTGCTGGCCGCCACCCTCGGGGCGATGTTCCTGTGCGGCGCCACCGACCTGGTGAGTATCTTCGTGTCGCTCGAAACCCTCTCGGTGTCGAGCTACCTGCTGGCGGGCTACATGAAGCGAGACGCCCGCAGCTCCGAGGCGGCGTTGAAATATCTCCTGGTGGGCTCGGCGGCGGCGGCGGTGTTTCTCTACGGCGCCTCCCTGCTCTACGGCCTCACCGGTGGCGCCACGGGCCTCGATGCGGTGGCGGTGGCCCTGCGCACCAGTGCCTCGCCCGTGACCGCCCTGGCCTTGGTGTTTGTGCTCGCCACGGTGGCCTTCAAGATCGCGGCGGTGCCCTTCCACCAGTGGACCCCCGACGTCTACGAGGGCTCGCCCACCCCGGTGGTGGCGTTTCTGTCGGTAGGATCCAAGGCGGCCGGCTTCGCCCTGGCCCTGCGCATCCTGGTGGGCTGCTTCGAGAGCTTCGATGCCCAGTGGAAGCTGCTGTTCACCGTGTTAGCGGTGCTGAGCATGGTGCTGGGCAACGTGGTGGCCCTGGCCCAAACCTCGATGAAGCGGATGCTGGCCTACAGCTCCATCGGCCAGGCCGGCTTCGTGATGATCGGCCTGGTGTGCGGCACCGAGGACGGCTTCGCCGCGATGGTGCTCTACATGGCGGCCTACCTGTTCATGAACCTGGGCGCCTTTGCCTGCATCATCCTGTTTTCGCTGCGCACCGGCAGCGACCGGATCGCCGACTATGCCGGCCTTTACCAGAAGGATCCACTGATCACCCTGGGGCTGAGCCTCTGCCTGCTGTCGCTCGGTGGGATTCCGCCGATGCTGGGCTTCTTCGGCAAGATCTACCTCTTCTTCGCCGGCTGGGCCGACCACCAATACCTGCTGGTGGTGGTGGGCTTGGTCACCTCGGTGGTGTCGATCTACTACTACATCTCGGTGATCAAGATGATGGTGGTGAAGGAGCCCCAGGACGCCTCCGAGGTGGTGAAGGCCTATCCGGAGATCAGCTGGAGCGTCGCCGGCCTGCCCGCCCTGCGCACCGCCCTGGTGGGCTGCGTGATCGTCACCGCCGTGGGCGGCATCCTGTCTAACCCGCTGTTCGTCTGGGCCAGCGAAGCCGTCACCGGCACGCCGATGCTGGTGCAGGCGATTGGCTGACCGGCCAAACGAAGCGGTCAAGGCTCAGTACAATGTCATTACAACCACTGGGGCGCGATGGGCAGGGACCAGGTGCTGCAGCTTCGGGCCAGCAGTGAACAGCGGCAGCTGATTGATCAGGCCGCTGCTGCCGAAGGCGTCAGTCGCACCGAGTTCATGCTGCGCTGCTGCCAGGAGCGTGCCCGCGACGTGCTGCTCGAGCGCACGGTGTTCTCTTTGGGTGATGAACAAAGCACCGCGCTGCTCAACGACCTCAACGATCCGGCCTTGAAGGCACAAGACCAGGCCGCCATCCAACAACTGCTCGCTGCCCCACGCCCCTGGCATGCAGGCTCCTGAATCCCTGGGGGATCAGCATCAACTCGGAGACTTTGATTGCGGCGATGCCCCGCTCAACCGCTGGCTGACTCACCGCGCCCGCCAAAACGAGCGGGAGGGGGTGTCTCGAACGGTGGTGGTTTGCCTGGAGGACAGCAAGGTCGTGATTGCTTACAGCTGCCTTTCGGCTGGCGCGATCCTGCTCTCTGACGTACCGAACCGGCTGAGGCGCAACATGCCCAATCCTTTACCCGTGCTGGTGATGGGCAGGCTGGCGGTGGACCAGCGTTATCAAGGGAAAGGCCTGGGCAGGGCCCTGGTGGCGGATGCGCTGAACCGAAGTCTGAAGGCGCGCCAACTGATCGGTGCCAAAGCACTGCTGGTGCACGCTCTGGATGATCGGGCTGCAGGGTTCTACCGATCGCTGGGGTTTCGCCCTTCTCCCATCGACGTCCTAACCCTGATGATCCAATTGGATCCGGTGTGAGTCTCAAGCTCACGCCATGCTGGTGTCATTGAGCCAGGCAAGGCAATGGCGCCGATAGCCTTCTCCAACTCGTTGTTTAGCCCTTGCCCAAACCGGTCGCCGAACTGATCAGCGTGGACAAGATCTATGGCAGCGGCGAGATGGCCGTCAGAGCCCTCGACCACGTGGACCTCACCGTGAACCGGGGCGACTACCTGGCCGTGATGGGAGCCTCCGGCTCGGGCAAAAGCACCGCCATGAACATCCTCGGCTGCCTCGACCGACCCACCGCTGGCAGCTACCGCCTCAATGACACCCCGGTGGATGGGCTCAGCGACGACCAGCTGGCCGACCTGCGCAACCGAGATCTGGGCTTTGTGTTTCAGCAGTTCCACCTGCTGCCCCAGCTGAGCGCCCTCGACAACGTGATGCTGCCGATGGTGTACGCAGGGGTGCCCGCCGCCGAACGGCTGCGACGGGCCCAGGCAGCGCTCGAGCGGGTGGGGCTGGCCCAACGGCTGCACAACAAACCCAACCAGCTCTCCGGGGGCCAACAGCAACGGGTGGCCATCGCCCGGGCGATCATCAACCAGCCGGCGCTGCTGCTGGCCGACGAGCCCACCGGCGCCCTCGATTCCCAGACCACCGCCGAAGTGCTGGACATCTTCGATGCCCTGCATCGCGGCGGCATGACCGTGGTGATCGTGACCCACGAAGACGACGTGGCAGCCCGGGCAGAAAAGATCGTGCGCTTCCGCGACGGGCGGATCCTCAGCTGAAGGGGCGGCCAGCGGGTGGAAGCCAACTCCAAAACCGATCTTGGGTTTGTTGCACAACGTGTTCAACAAACCTGATCCGCCCAACTGGCAGGCCGCAGCCGTCCGCCCGCCAGCCAGCCGTTGTGATCAACCCTGATTCGCCGGGTTGGCGGCGGGCCGCTCCAGGCTCTGGAGCAGCTGGCCCATCAACAGGGCGATGGCATCACTGCCGGCGGCGCCTTGGCCGGGGTCGAGATCGCCGGGATCCACGGCCATCCAGCCGCCATCGCTAGGCAGCCGCAATTCGAAGTGCAGATGTGGACCGGTGCTCAGGCCCGTGCTGCCCACCCGGCCGATCACCTCGCCCTGGCGCACCCGATCGCCCTCCTTCACATAAAGCTCGCTGAGGTGGCCATACAACGTGCGCCGCCGCGGCCGGTCGTGCTCCACCTCTATGGCGAGGCCATAGCCACCCGCCAGCCCGCTGCTCACCACCCGGCCGCCCAGGGCAGCCACCACCGGCGTGCCCTCCGGGGCCGCCAAATCCCGGCCGGCATGCATCAACCAGCTACCCAGGATGGAGTGCAGCCGGTAGCCGAAATTGCTGCTGGTTACGGCCGAGCCGATCAGGGGGAACAGCAATTTCCGGTTGCCATTGCCGCCGATCGGTGCCGGCCGGGGCGTCACGCCGAACACGTCGGCTAGCCGGAAGCTGCCGCCGGACCCCGCCAGCAGGGCCGACACCGGCACGGTGAGCGGCGGCAGGGGGCGTCCATCCAGGCCGAGGCGGACTGACTCCCCAGCCCCGGCTTCGTTGTTGAGGCGCCCGCGCCAGCGCACCACCACACCACTGCTGCACTCCTGCTGGGACAGGGCACCGCTGCGGCAGGCCTGCTGGTGGGCCGGCACGTTGAAGGGGGTCATCCCGCCACCGGAGCGGATCCGAGCCCGCTCCGCCGGACTCACCACCCCATCGCGCACCAGGGCGTCGAGGGAGGCATCAAAGCGGGCAGGGGGGCGAGCAGGCGCCAACTGGCTGGCATCGGGCCGCAGCGGCAGGGCCACGGGCACCGGCGGCGGCAGCTCCGGACTGACCGGCGCCGGGGTGAGCTGGTCCTGACCCCAGGCCAACCCCACCCCCAGTAGGGGTGCCGTCACCACAGGCAGCAGCGCCAACATCGCCTTGGCGCGGGAGGATTGGCGCTGGCTGATCGGATCACTCATGGGGCCCAGTGTAAAAATCTCCGCCGATCGGCCAGATCCGGCGGCAACAGCCCCCTGAGGAATGGCGCCTCAGAAGTGGCGCTGCAGGGTCAGCTCCTGGCTGCCGCGGGCCAGGCGCAGGCGCCCATCGGTGGTCAAGCCAAGCACCTGCCAGAGCTGGCCGTCGTGCCACCAGCCCGCTGCCGGCCGCCACAGCCGGGCCTCGGCGACACGCCGCACGGACTCGGGTTGGTGGGCGTGGGCGACGGCCCAATCGAGGCCGGCGAGCACCAGGCCCAGCAGGCGCTGCGGCCGGGCCCAAGGATGGTGGCGTCGAGAGCCGAGGGCCTGGGCCACCGAGATGGCCCCAGCTGGCACCCGGTTGCAGCCGTTGAGTCCCACCCCCACCTGGGCCCAGCGGATCTGCTGGCCCCGCAACCGCAGCCGCGGCAACAGGCCGGCGAGCTTGCGCTCCTGCACCAGCAGGTCGTTGGGCCACTTGAGCTGCACCGGCAGCCCCAGGGCCTCCAACTGCTGGGCCAACCCCACCGCCACCGCCAGCCCCAGGGCCGCCGAGCCCGGCAGCGCCTCGGCCCAGGGGAAGGCCGCACTGAGCCAGAGCCCGCCAGCTGGAGACACCCAAGGGCGGCCCTGCTGGCCATGGCCAAAACGCTGCCGCCGGGCTTGCACCGCCAAGCGGGCGTCCTGGGCCTGCCGCTGCGCCAACCAACGGTCCAGCTCGATCTCGGTGCTGGCACACACCGGCAGGCGCCGGAGCTGCCAGCCCAGGCCTGGCGGCACGGTCAAAGGCTGGCCAGCCAGGCGCCGATGCGGGCCGCACCGGCTTCCAGCTCCTCCACCGGGTGCACCAGCGCCAGGCGCAGCCAGCCCTCGCCACCGGGGCCAAAGCCATTGCCAGGCGTAAGGGCCACCCCGGTGGCCTCCAGCAGGGCCGCCGCGACAGCTTCGCTGTCCCAGCCGCGGAACTGGGCCTGAGGCGGCAACGCCAACCACAGGTAGAGCGCCATCGACGGCCGCCGCACCGGCCAGCCCACCGCCTCCAAGGCCGCAGCCATGCGATCGCGCCGCTCCCGGTATACCGCCTGGAGCTGGTGGGGCCAGTCGGGCGCCTGCTCCAGGGCGGCGATGGCACCGGCCTGCAGGGCCAGCGACTGGTTGAAATCCACCACGCCCTTGAGCTGGCGTAGGGCAGTGATCAACCACTCCGCGCCAATGGCAAAAGCCAGGCGATAACCGCCGAGGCACCAGCTCTTCGAGAGGGAGAAAAATTCGATGCCGCACTCTCGCCAGTGGGGCGAGCGCAGCAGGGCCGGGGCTTCGCCATCGAGGACCAGATCCACGTAGGGGTTGTCGTGGGCGAACACCAGCCCATGGCGCACCGCCCGCTCGGCAGCTTCATCGACCCAGGCCTGCTCACCGGTGGTGGCCGTGGGGTTGTGGGGAAACCCCAGCACCATCAGCTTGAGGGCATCCCACTGCTCGGTGCTGAGGGCCTCGAAATCAGGCCGCCAGCCCGCCGCCGGATCCAGCGGTAGCAGCACCGGCTCGGCCGAAGCCAGGTGCAGCCCCCCCATGTGAGAGGGGTAGTAGGGATCGAGCAACAGGGCCCGATCACCGGGATTGAGCACCGCCAGGGGCAGATGGGCCGTGCCCTCCTGGGATCCCACCAGCAGCAGCACCTCGGTGCCTGGATCCACGGCCACCCCGAAGCGCCGCAGGGCCCAGGCCGCTACAGCCTGACGAAACGGCAGGGTGGCTCCGTGCAGGCAATAGGCAGCGCTGGCGGGCTGGCCGAGCTGGGCGGCGATGGCCTGGATCGCCGCCGCAGGAGGTTGGAGGTCGGTGGACCCCAGCGAGAGATCGAGCAGGGGCGGCAGGCCCTGGGTGGCAGCCCGGGCCGAGTAGGCCGATTTGCGCTGGTCGTTGCGGGCGAAAACGCCGCTGCCGAGCCGCGACAGCCGCTCAGAGATGGGCATCCACAAAGGCCTTCAGCTGTGGTTTCGCCATGGCGCCCTCATGGCGAGCCAGCTCTTGACCATCCCGAAACAGGATCAGGGCGGGCAGGCCCTGGATCTGCAGCCCATCGCGGCTGATGGGGTTGCCGTCAGCTTCCAGCTTGCCAACGGTCAAACGGCCGGCGTATTCCGCCGCCATTGCGTCCATCATCGGGGCCATCAGCCGGCAGGGGCCGCACCATTCGGCCCACACATCCACCAGCACCGGGGTGGCCGACTCATGCACTTCGGCTTGGAAGTTGGCATCGGTGAGATGAACAACAGTCACGGCAGGGCCTGAATCGACGAGTGCATAGGGCGATTGTATGGAAGGGATTCTCTGGGCGGAGCGCCCAGCCTGGACGGAACCTCCCAGACGAACCTCAGAGTTTGTCGATCGAGCGCTTGAGCTCCTCGAGCTCCGGATCCAGCTCACTCACCTTGACGGGCTCCAGTTGCGGCGCGGTCACGCCACCAGCCAGGCGGTTCTTCATCGCCGCCAGCTCGTCATCCACCTCGGGCGCCCCTTCCAGGGCCGCAAACTGGCTTTCGAGATCGGCGCCGGCCAGCTCGGCAGCCGCCTGGCTGCGGGCCTCCAGGGTCTGCACCTTTTCCTCCATGCGCTCGAAGGCGGCCATGGAGCTGTTGGTGCCGAGGTTGCCCACGGCGCTCTGCAGCTGCTCCTGGGCCTGGGCTGCCTGGGCCCGGGCCTTGAGCATGTCCTTTTTGGTTTTGGCCTCGGCGATCTTGCTTTCCAGAGCCACCAGGCTCTTCTTGAGCTGCTCCACCTGACCCGCCTGGCTCTGCAGCTGGGTGTTCAGGGCCGTGGCGGTGTCCTGGCAGGTTTTGCGACGCCCGAGGGCCTCGCGGGCCAGGTCTTCCTCGCCCTTCTGGAGAGCCAGCTCGGCCCGTTCGTACCAGGTTTTAGCCTGGGCTTCAGCCTGCTCGGCCTGATTTTGAATGCGCTTCTGGCTGGCAATGGCCGTGGCCACCGCCTGGCGCAGCTTCACCAGGTCCGACTGCATGTCGGCCACCGACTGGTCGAGGATCTTGGCGGGATCCTCCATGGCTCCGACAACCGCGTTGGCGTTGGAACGGATCAGGCGGCTGAGGCGATCGAAAAAGCCCATCGGAGTCGGCGGGGGCGCGGCTTGAGGGTAGCCAGGCCCGGCTGCAGTTCACCAGCGGGATTGCCGCACCCCGAATAACCTCGGCCCATGGCCAAGGCCTCCCGTCAGCAAACCCGCCAGATCGGCAACCTGAGCCTGCTGGTGCCGGCGCCGCGGCCGCCCGCCAGCGGCCTGGGCAGTTGCCTGCGGGAGCTGGAGCAGCGCTGGCAGCAGGGTGGCCATCTGGCGGCCCTGTGGCAGGCCTGGCCGCGCATCGCCGGCGCCCAGCTGGCGCCCCACTGCCGGCCCCTGCGGCTGCACAGCGGCCTGCTCACCGTGGGGGCAGCCCCCGGCCCCTGGCTGCAGGCCCTGCAATACAACCGCCACCAGCTGCTGGGAGCCCTGCGCGCCCAGGGCTTCACGGTGCGCGACCTGCGCCTGGAGCAGCACCACCCCAGTGCCGCCGTTGCGCCGGGCGGCCTGCAGGAAGCGGAGGTGTGGGCCGCCCACCCCAGCCGGGTGGACGTGCATGGCATGGCCACCTGCCCCTGCTGCGCCAGTCCGGCGCCGGCCGGCGAGATGGCCCGCTGGGGCCACTGCAGCTTCTGCCGACAGAAGCAGCTGGCGCAGCTAGCCGATCAGGCCTAACGGGGCGCCACGGGTTTGCGGTGATAGTCGGCCGGAGACACACCAAAGAGGCGCGCAAACGTGTGGCGCGTGGCGACTGAATTGGGCACCTGGAGAGGAGCCATCAGGGAGGCGAGGGTGGCGCTCTGGTGGCTGGGATCCTGAAGCCGCGCCGCCAGGGCTTCGAGCCGCAAGCGCCGGAGCAGCTCCATCGGCGTGCAACCGGCCTGCTGGCGGCAGACCTCCTGCAGCCGCCGCGGGCTCAACGCCATGGCAGCGGCCAGGTCGGCCAGCTGCAAGGGGTTTTCCAGATGCTCGGCCAACCAGTGCTCCAGGCGCGTTTTTAGCGACCCCTCCGTATGGCTTTCGGCAGCGGGATCATTGGCAGCCGCTGCCAGGGTGATCGCACAGCCGGTCGCCGCCAGCTGGTGCAGCAGGTAGCCCAACAGGGTGGCTCCCAACTCGCCGCGCCGCTCCTCACCGCCCTGGTGGCGCAGGGCCTGCTCCAGTAACCGCAGCATCGGCAGCATGAGGCTCAGATCGGCGGTCCAGGCGCCTGCGGTCGGATGCACCGCGGAGGCGGGCAGCACCAGCCGCACCAACCGGCAGGGGGCTTGGCTCACGGTGAGCCGATGGGCCGCCGCCGGGGGCAGCAGGGCGGCATTGCGGCCCTCAGCCCGCAACAGCAAGGGAGCCTTGCCGCTCTCGGCGATGCAACGGCCGTGCTGCACCAGCAGCAGCGAGGCCTGGGGGTTGGGCTCCTGCCAGGCATAGGTGAGCCGGCGGGGGTAGAGCTCCTCGACGACCCAGCAGCCCTGCAGCGGCTGCACGCGCGCCTTCAGCGGGCCGTCACCCAGCACCTCCCAGCCGAGGGCAGCGGCCCAGGCGGGGAGATGGGAGCAGCGCTGCACGTTCGCCAAATGCGCGAGGCCTGGTCCAAATGCGCGGAATTTCACATCCCGCATTGCTCTCATAATGGCGCCAGCCCAGGCTGAATGGAAGCAATTGCTCGCTTCTGGCGATGGTGGATCCACTCGAGCCAGACGACTTCTCGACAAGCACCAGCAGCAGCGAGCTCGATCACACCCTCAGCACCTCCCTATCCGACAGCACTGCCCTGGCAGAGGCCAACAGCACCGAGCCGATCGGCAGTGATGGCTCGCTAGAGCGGGCCGAGCAGCTTCTGGATGAATACTTCCTGGCCGCCAGCGCTGAACAGAGCAGCGATGTTGATGGCGACGCGGCAGCTAGCTGGCTGGGTGAACCCAGTACAGCACTACTGGATGGTGGCAGCGATGCCATCTGGGGCGAGCTGCCGCCAGCAGAGGCCCCCACCAGCCTGATCGTGATCGACCCAACCGTGGAGGGCTGGCAGGAGCTGGTGGCCAGCGCGCCGGAAGATGCAGAGGTACTGGTGCTCGATGGCACCAGCGATCCGGCAAGCCAGATCAACGAGCAGCTGGCGGCTCATGAAGAGAGCTGGGGCGAGCCACTCAGCTCCATGGCGATCGTGGCTGGCGAGCAAGAAGCGCTGCTGGGCGACCCTGAGCTGCTGGAGAGCTGGGTCGACGCGCTCAGCGATCCCGATGGGGCGCAGGTGTATGGCAGCAGCGCCCCCGTAGTCGATGCCGATCAGAGCATTCAGTGGTGGAGCCGCAACAACACTGAATCCCTAAGCCCCGAAGCGCTGGCCCAGTGGCAACAAGCCCTGGATAGCAGCAGTGCAGTGATGAGTGATCTAGCCAATCGCAGTGATTTCAGCACCCTGATGCAAGAGGTGTTTGGCGGGGCGGGCACAGATCCCGAGCTGTTTGCGGCCAACCTGGAGCAGCTGCAGCAACAACTCTCGGGCAGTGGCCTCAACCTGGAGCTCGATCTCCGCAGCGATGCCGAACTGCAGGGCCACCTGGCGGCGTACGCCGCCATCGGCCACACCGGCAGTGAGCGCGTGTATGTGAATGCGGCCTGGCTGCAGCGCAATCCCGCCCCAGAGCTTGTGGTGCGGGTGCTGCTCGAAGAGCTGGGCCATGCCCTCGATGAGCGGCTCAACCCGCTCGCCGACAGCCCAGGTGATGAGGGCAAGCTGTTTGCCGCCCTGGTGCTGGGTCAGCCCCTTAGCGAGGCCGAGCGCTTGTCTCTGGCTGCGACCAACGACCACGCCACAATCAGCATTGAGGGTGTTGAGATTGCGCTGCAGCTCTCTGTTAATGCTCCACCGGTCAATTCACTACCAGGTGTTCAAACCGTCAACGAAGACACCCAGCTGGTATTCAGTGCAGCCACGAGCAATGCCATCAGAGTCAGCGACGCAAACGGCAACCTTGTATCGACCGCATTAACCGTTACCAACGGTACACTGTCGGTGACTTTGGGAAGCACGGGCGCCACCATCAGCGCTGGTGCCAGTGGCAGCAGCACACTCACCCTGAGCGGCGACGAGAGCCAGATCAATGCTGCTCTCGACACATTGGTGTATCAGGGCAACGCCAACTTCAACGGCTCCGACACGCTCACGGTTGTGTCCACCGACAGTGCCGGAACCCCGTTGAGCGACACTGACACCGTGGCAATCACGGTGAGTGCGGTCAACGACGCACCGGTGCCCACAAGCTCTGCGCCAGCTGCGATCACCGTTAACGAGGATTCCAACAACACAACGGCGATTTCACTTGGCCTCTCCTCGCTGGCCTATGCGGTTGGCGGTGGAAGCGATGAAAGCAGCCAATCAATTACGACCTACACGATCACCGGCATCCCGAGCTTCATTGCGGTGTTCAAGGCTGATGGCAGAACATCGGTCAACGCCAATGACACGGTCAGCCTGAGCGAACTCCAGGGGCTGACATTCAAAACCATCGCCAATGGCTACGGCACCGGCAACCTCACCTGGACCGTTAAAGACGATGGCGGCACCGACAACGGCGGCGTTGACACCCTCAGCCAATCGCTCTCCATCACGGTCACCGCCGTCAACGATGCGCCGATTGCAACAGGCTCCGCCACCCTGGCTGCAGTACTGGAAGACAGCGCTAATCCCGCCGGTGACACCGTTGCCAACCTCTTTTTTGGCAACTTCAACGACTCCGTCGATTCTGGATCCCTTGCAGGCGTCGCCATCACCGCCAATGCTGCCACCTCCTCTCAAGGCAAATGGCAGTGGCAGGCCAGCGGCTCCTGCAGCTGGACTGATATCCCCACATCGGGCCTTTCCGATTCCGCAGCACTCCTACTCAGCAGCACCACCAAAATTCGATTCTTGCCATCAGCAGATTGGAATGGCACCCCTGGCTCCCTCACCACGCGACTGGTCGACAACTCACTATCGTGGCAGAACACCGCACTGGATTTTGATGGTGACAATGACTATGTCGCCATTCCAAACACAACAGCTCTGCCATCTGGAAATTCTAAATACACCCTGGAAGCATGGATCAAGCCAGACACAACTGGACCCAGAGGAATTGTTGGCTGGGGGCCTTGGGGAGCAACTAACCATGTTAACGCACTACGGCTAGACGGCGACAACCGAATTGTAAATTACTGGTGGCATAATGATCTCTATGCCATTGTTGGCAACCTAGCCGATGGGGTCTGGCACCATGTAGCCGCAACTTTTGACGGTACCACGAGGAAGATTTATCTCGATGGAGTTCTGAAAGCCTCCGATACACCTACTGGCCATAACGTTCCGGAAACTGCAACCAATGTTCGAATTGGTTCGACCAATAATGGTGAATACTTTGATGGTGGTATCGACAATGTCGGCATCTGGAATATCGCACTGAGTCAAAGCGAAATTACGGTCCGTCAAACCACGGCACCTAGCGGCAGTGAAAGCGGACTTGTGGCGTTCTACAACTTCAATGAGGGAAGCGGAACGGCAACCAGCGCAGCTGGTAGCTCTTGTGCAGATCTCACCGGCACGCTGACCAATGGTCCGCTCTGGAGCGGAGCTGATCTTGGCATGGTCAACGGAGGCAGCATCAACGTCTCCACCAGCGGCGGCACCAGCGCGTACAGCTCGGCAACCATCTTGCTGGGCACTGATGTCACCGCAGTCAACGACGCGCCGGTCCTTTCCAATGTGCCCGCTACAGGAGCCTTGGTGGAAGATGGCGCCGCGATCACACTCGCTCCTACCGTCACAGTTGACGATGTGGATTTGCGGGCATTCTCTTCAGGCGCAGGCAACTGGACTGGTGCGGTACTGAGCCTGTCGCGACAAGGCGGCGCCAATGCATCGGATGTCTTTGGTGTGACCGGAAGCGGCGACACTGGCGTCAACTTCAGTGGCAGTACGATTCGCATCAGCACCACCACGGTGGGGTCCTTTACCAACACTGGCGGCACTCTGTCGGTCACCATCAGCGATGGCGCGACCACCGCTCAGGTCAATCAGCTTGCTCAAGCGATTACCTATACCAATACGCGGCAGTCTCTCGCAGCCGGCCAGACGGAATCGACACCTCTCGTCTGGACAATCAACGACGGCAACACTATCGCTAGTGATAATCCCCAGTATCAAGGGAGTGGCGGACCCTTGTCCGCCAGTGTGATCCAGACGATCACTCTGACTGGGGTGAATGATGCGCCTATGCTCACGATCGCCCCAGCCGGTGTCGATGAGTTGGTCAATGCTTCTGTGCAGAATCTTTTGTTCTCAGGCAACCTGCAGATCGCTGATATGGACGTCGGCAACAGCGTGTCGGCAACGCAGAGCACGCCGAGAGTTGTTTGGAGCGGTGGCACGCTTCCGGCCGACTACAACCTCGAGCTGCTCACGGCAGCGAATGCGCTGACACTCGGCTCCGCTGTAACTACCACCGGCGGCACGGTCACCATCCCGTGGACCTACGACCCGGCGGCGGTGAACCTCGACTGGCTGGCCGCCGGCGAGACGCTCACGATCACCTATCCGATCACGGTGATCGACTCCTCAGACGGATCCGATACCAAAGACCTGGTGATCACGATCACCGGTGCCAATGACGGCCCGACCCTGACAGCCACCGATGTGGCTGGTGTCATCACCGAAGGCATAACGCTGAGCGACAGCGGTTCGATCGCCTTTGCCGATCTCGATCTCACCGATCGCCCAACCGCCACTGAAGCGACCAAGACGGTGACGGCCCTCAAGGCCGATGGCACCGCTCTGACGCTGAGCGCAGATCAGCAGGCGGCCATTGAAAATGCCTTCTCGATCGCGGCAGCTGGTGGCAACACCAACGACGGCACGATCAACTGGACCTACAGCATCAGCGAAGCCAACCTCAACTTCCTGGCGACAGGGGAAGTCGTCACCGCTGTGTTCACCGTCACCGTCGACGACGGCAACGGTGGCACGGCTCAGCAGGACGTGACGTTGACGATCACCGGTGCCAATGACGGCCCGACCCTGACAGCCACCGATGTGGCTGGTGTCATCACCGAAGGCATAACGCTGAGCGACAGCGGTTCGATCGCCTTTGCCGATCTCGATCTCACCGATCGCC
>NZ_JAGQCZ010000009.1:0-100186 GCF_024346435.1 Cyanobium sp. Alchichica 3B3-8F6
TTAGTGCTGGCAATGGCTCGGACTGATGGGTAGCTCAGTTTTCGTGTCGCCTCCAGCGTCATCGCCCCCCGGTTGTCGCCGGCGACAACCGGGGGGCGATCAGTTCCCCTAACCGGCCAACTTGATTGACGCCAATCGGCCAAGGGGCTTGACGCGGGACAGCCCCGTCTGCACCATCACGTCGATCGGCTGCTGGGTGTTGCCGAACATGGCGATACTGGCGTCGCCGGCAAAGCTCTCAGCACCACGCTGGAATTGCCCCGACTCGCAGTAGGTCTTCATGGTGGTGATGACCTCCTTGGGCATCTTCTGGAGGTCGGCCACTTCGTCGAAGCCGACCACGTCCCAGATCGAGACCATCCCTTTGACCTTGCCGTTCATGTGGCCAAACAGTTTGGCCACCGTGGCGGGCCCAGTGAGCAGGGCCGCGTAGGGGGAGAGCTCCTGCACCGCAAAGCTCTTGCCGGTGCCGCGAGGACCGAGCTCCACCAGGTTGTAATTGCGCTCGCAGAGCGGGATCAGGCGCAGCAGGAAGAGGTATTTGAGCCGCTGGCTGAACTGAGACGGCTCGTAGCCCATCGAGCGGATCAGCAGATCAATCCACTCCTCGGTGCTGAATTGGGTGCGCAGCTTGCGGTATTCATCGAGGTTGAAGCTGGCCAGCTGAATCGGTGTGAGCTGGCTGATTGAGAAGGGTGCTCGGCTATCACTTTCATCCCACTCCACCTCCACCTGGGCCCACACCCCGCCGGTGAGCAGCCGCTCAAAGGCATGCACATCGTCATCGGAGATGCGCAGGCTGTTGCTGCCGAAGTTGACGCACTCGGCCACATAGGTATTGCCGATTGCCCCGCAGAAGCCAGCAGCGCGCAAGGGTCGCGCAGCGACTTGCGTTAGCCCTTGCGCGCTGCTGCTGCCGGGGCAGACCAAGGGGAGTGCTCGCCAGCCCCATGACCCACCACCTCTTTCAACTGCGCCAGCCGCGCTACTTGCCAGCAGCGAGCCCCTTGTAACGTCTCACCAAAGTGTTCCTGGCGATACAGATGGCGGCACCCTGCGCTGGCCATGGTGATTAGCCAAGCAGGAGAGATATGCAGGCATCTGGATCCACTGCTCGGCGCAGCACAGCAAGTCAGTCGCTTGAGCGCAGCTACCGCCTAATCGACGGCAGCTGCGAGCCGCACCTACAGCTCGACGGTCAGTACAGCTCCCTTGATGACGCCATCGCTGATGCCATCGAATGGATTGGTCTCTTTAGTGAGCCCGACCATCCCAGCAGCTGGATTGGGGTGGAGGTAAGCAGCACCAATGGCGACTGGCGCACCTGCCGCCTGCCGGGACCCTTGCTTTGTCCGCTGTGAGGTGATCGCCAGCAACAGGTCAGCTACCGAACTAGCTGGCTTCCTCCACCGCTGGAGCAGCACGAGCACTGGCAGCTGGAGGGCCGCCGCATGTTCTCCGCCGAGAGCATGGCGACCATCCCGGAGCTCGGCGACATCCCCATCCTGCAGACCCTCAGCGCCTGAAAGAGGCAGGACGCAGGCCCCAGGGGATCGAGGCTGCAGCGCCCCACAGGACGCAGCGGCCTTGATCGCCGCCCGGGGGCCGGGGCAACAACTTGTGGCTGGTGCCAGCTACTCCAGATTACAACACATCCGCGATCGGGCGAAAGACTTGACAAGTCAATCGCCCTGATTCAACGTGGAAGAGCGAGGTGCATCTGCGCCTCCGGAATGACAGCTCGTTATTCCACCCTGTTCACCCTCTGATCAGGGTATTCGGGCCTCGGGTTTTACACCACGCAAAAGGACGCGGCCTGAGTTCGATACGTGGATCACCCATCCAATGCGCCACATTGCTGCGTGACCCTGTCTGGAAGTTATCAACTCAGATCACGTTGTTATCCGGATCTGCCATTAACCGATCGATTAGGTGAGAGCCGATAAATCCGGCTCCACCAGTCACGAGGTGACGCATTGATTCAGTTTTGTGGTGCTCGGCAACCCTATGAAATTTCCCCGATATCTCTTCGTTTTCAACACGAATGCTGGATTATCGCTCCCACTTGCCTCAACTCGCTCCGGTGGGCTGCAAGCCTATGTTTGAGGATGCCGATCTTTTTTGTGCTGGTGGCGTGCAATGCCCATGAGAGCCTCAGGCCAGCACCGGCAGTTTTGCTGGTTCGGTTTGATGGAAGCGCAGCTTGTGGGCTTCCCCCTCGCCCGTGGGCTGTAGCTCCACATCCACCGCGATCGTGTGGCCTGCGGTGAACTGGCCTCCCAGGATCCCCTTGGCGATCGGGGTTTCCAGCTCGCGCTGGATGGCGCGCTTGAGCGGCCGGGCGCCATACACCGGGTCGTAACCCACGCCGGCGAGCCAGTCGAGGGCATCGGCGTTGAGCTGGAGCGCCAGTTTTTTGTCCTCCAGGCGCTGGGCTAGGCGCCGCACCTGCAGCTCCACGATCTCGCGTAGCTCCTCCTGTTTGAGGCTGTGGAAGATGATCGTTTCATCCAGCCGGTTCAGGAACTCAGGCCGGAAGTGGCCGCGTAGGGCCTCGTTGACCCGCGCTTCCATCTCACTGTGGCGTGCCGGATCACCGGCCAGATCAAGGATTGACGCGCTGCCGATGTTGCTGGTGAGGATCAGCACGGTATTGGTGAAGTCCACCGTGCGGCCCTGGCCATCGGTGACGCGTCCGTCATCGAGGATCTGCAGCATCACGTTGAACACATCGGGGTGGGCTTTCTCCACCTCGTCGAACAGGATCACCGCATAGGGCCGGCGCCGCACCGCTTCAGTGAGCTGGCCCCCCTCCTCGTAGCCCACGTAGCCCGGAGGCGCTCCGATCAGCCGGCTTACGGCGTGCTTCTCCATGTATTCGCTCATGTCGATGCGCACCATCGATTCTTCGGAATCGAACAGCTGCGCCGCCAGGGCTTTCGAGAGCTCGGTTTTGCCCACGCCGGTGGGGCCAAGGAAGAGGAAGCTGGCGATGGGCCGGTTCGGATCGCTGAGCCCGGCGCGGGAGCGCTGGATGGCATCGGCCACGGCCGTCACCGCCTGGGCCTGACCGATCACACGCGTGTGCAGCTCATCTTCAAGGTGGAGCAGTTTGTCCATCTCGCTCTGCACCAGCTTGGCCACCGGGATTCCGGTCCATTTGGCGATCACCTCGGCGATGTCGTCTTCGGTGACCTCCTCGCGCAGCAGGGTCTTGTCGCTACCGCTGGCGTTGAGCTCCTCTTCTTTGGCGGCGAGCTTCTTGTGCAACTCCGCCAGGGTGCCGTATTCCAGTTCGGCAGCCTTGTTGAGATCGTAGTTGCGCTTGGCCTGCTCCACCTGCAACTGCACCTGCTCGATCTCCTCCTTGATCGCGCCGAGTTCATCGATCGAGCCCTTCTCCTGCTGCCACTGGGCATTGAGGGCGCTCTGCTGTTCGCTCAGATCGGCCAGCTCCTTCTCGAGCCGCTCAAGCCGATCCTTGCTGGCCGCATCGGATTCACGCCCCAGCGACAGTTTTTCCATCTCCAGCTGCAGGATGCGGCGATCGAGCTCATCGATCTGCTCCGGCTTCGAGGTGATCCCCATCTTCAGCCGGGCTGCCGATTCATCCACCAGATCGATGGCCTTGTCGGGCAGAAAGCGATCGGCGATGTAGCGGCTGCTGAGCACCGCTGCCGCCACCAGGGCGTTGTCGGCGATGCGCACGCCGTGATGCACCTCGTAGCGCTCCTTTAAACCACGCAGGATCGAGATGGTGTCTTCCACTGTGGGCTGGTCCACGAACACCTGCTGGAATCGGCGCTCCAGGGCAGGATCCTTTTCGATGTGCTGGCGGTGCTCATCGAGGGTGGTGGCGCCGATGCAGCGCAGTTCTCCGCGGGCCAGCATCGGCTTGAGCAGGTTGCTGGCATCCATCGCCCCGCCGGTGGCGCCGGCCCCCACCACGGTGTGGATCTCGTCGATGAACAGCACAATCTGGCCTTCGGAGGCGGTCACCTCCTTGAGCACGGCCTTGAGCCGCTCCTCGAATTCACCGCGGTACTTGGCACCGGCGATCAGGGCACCCATGTCGAGCGACACGAGCTGTCGGTTCTGCAATGCCTGGGGCACATCGCCATTGACGATCCGCTGGGCCAGGCCCTCCACGATCGCCGTTTTGCCCACGCCGGGCTCGCCAATCAGCACCGGGTTGTTTTTGGTGCGGCGGCTGAGGATCTGGATCGTGCGGCGGATCTCCTCATCGCGGCCGATTACCGGATCGAGCTTGCCCTCGCGGGCGGCCTTGGTGAGGTCGCGGCCGTACTTCTCCAGGGATTCGTAGGTGCCTTCGGGGTTCTGATCGGTCACGCTTTGGGATCCGCGGATGGACTGCACCGCCTCTTTGAGTTTGTCGGCGCTCGTGCCGGCCTGCGACAGCAGTTGCTTGCCGCAACGGTTGTCGATCGCCAGGGCCAGCAGCAGGTGCTCAATGGCGATGTAGCTGTCGCCGTAGGTCTCCTTGAGGCTGCCTGCCTGATCGAGCACGGTGTTGAGACCCTTGCCCAGGTAGACGTTGTCGGGGGGGGCGCTCAGGCTGGGTTGACCGGCGATCCAGGCGTCCACCTTCTGGCTGAGGCTGCCCACATCCACGCCGGCCTTCTCCAGGATGCGGCCGGCCAGGCCTTGCTGGGCCAGCAGTGCCGCCAGCAGATGTTCGCTTTCCATCTGTTGCTGGCGCTTTTGTTGGGCCAGCTGTTGGGCAGCCACCACGGAGGCCCAGGCTTTTTCGGTGAAGAGTTCGGCGGTGGGATGCATTTGGAACCTCAGTGATGGAGCCGTTGGATCAACGCTATGAGCAGCTTCCGCAGCTGGCATCCCAGGAGGCCGAAGCAGCCTGTGGTGAGAACCGGCCATGGCCGTGCAGCCACTTCTATGGGGCCATCCGAACCCCCACTCTGTGACGGAATTTTGTGCTTAGGGTTTGCTGTGCAGCACGTTTGCTACCAGTAAGGGGCCTTCAAAGGGGACATTGAGTTGATTGCCACCTGCCCAGCTCTTGACCCCTTGTTTGTATTGCCAAGACTGTTCAACGCACTGTGACCGCGGCCCTCAGTGCCGCCATCCTGCTCAGCTCTGCCGTGAGTCCGATTGCTGCTGAGGCCCGCGGTGGCGGGGGTGGTTTTCGTGGCAGTGGCGGGTTTGGCGACGGCGGCTATCACTGGTCGGGTGGCGGTGATCGCAACGTCAACGTCGACCGGAACGTCGATCGCAATGTGTCCGGTGGCGGCGACTGGCGCTCTGGCTACCAGGGCTACCACCCGATGTATGGGGCCGGAAGCCGTACCTCGATCGGCAACAACGACTTCAACCGGAATCTCACCGTCAACAACAATTTCTACAACCGCGATTACAACGGTTGGAATGACGGGTGGCGCAATGGTGGCTACTGGGGCAGTCGCCCCTGGAACACCGGCTGGTATGGCGGCTGGGGAGGCTGGGGTTGGTGGGGCGCCAATGCTGCTGCCTGGGGCGTGGCAAGCCTGGCAACAGGCGCGGTGATTGGTGGGCTTGTTAATGCGGCTTCGGCGCAGCAGTCACCGGTGTTTCTGGTGCCCAACACCAGCTACCAGCTCAACTACGGCTCGGTGGAAGCCGTGGGTAGCTCCGGAGTGAGTTTCTTTTACGGGGTTAACGGCACCCAATTGCTAGGAGCCGCCAATTGTCAGCAGGGTCTGCTGAACGACCAGATTCCAGCTGACGCCGACCAGGCCCAGCTGCTCAATGCCGTGTGCCAGGTGGCTTACGGCTCCGGCAGCTGAATCACGCCGGCATCGGGGCCGCACAGCCGGAGCGGACAGCCGTCCGCTCCGTACACCGCATCCGCGGGCGAGAGGCAGCCCATCGCGTTCTTGGCCTTCACCTGATCGGGCTGGATGCGCCGGGGCTGAAGCAACGTCTGGCTTGCCTGCACCACCAGTGGACAGGAGGGCTTTGGCAAGGCCTGGGCTTGCGCCGAGCCCTGGGAGGCCCCCAGCAGCCCAGTTCCGGCGAGGGCGACAACGAGCAGCAGGACGGGATCCAACCCAAGCATTAGCTGGGTTGTGGGCGAGGGGCGACGGGCAGCCATGCCGATCCACTGGTTCAGACTGAGCCCACTCTGGACTCCCAATGGGGGCTCCCACGCTGCCGTTGTCTGCCGTCATGGATGAGCCCGGATCCGATCCTGTGTTGAACGAGCCGTTGAACAGCCCTTCGCACGACGCGTTCAACGACGCATTGATTGCGCGCCTTGCTGCTCAATCGCGGGAGTTTGATGCCACGGGCCGGGATCCGGAGCGCAACTGCTGGCTGGCGGTGCATCGGCACGTGCACGGCGTGCTCCCTAGTGAGTACGACATCCGCGAGGTGCCCGAGGAGCTCTACCTGGCCGTGCTGGCTGCCCGTCGAGAGCAGGGCTGATGAGGCCCAACAAAAAACCCCGGCCGAAGCCGGGGTTTGCTGAAACGGTTTGACCTGGGCATCCAAGCGTGAGCTCAGCTGTGATCAGGCCCAGCCTTTGGAGGACATGTCCTCGACGTAGGCGGCGACATCAGCGATGTCGCCGTCGCTCAGCTTGCCGCCGAAGGCGGGCATGGCGTTTTTGCCGTTGGTCACCTGGTAGGCGATGGCAGCTTCATGGCCGCTGCTGTAGTTGGCCAGATAGGCCTCAAGGGCATCCTGCTTGAGGGTGCGCTCGGCATTCACCACGTTGCCGCCACCCATGTGGCAGGCCGCGCAGTTGGCGGAGAAGATTTGACCACCGTGGGCCACATCGGCGGCGAAGCTCGGAGCAGCGCCCAGCACGAGCGCCAGGCAGAGAGCGATCAGGGAGAAGAGACGGCGCATGGAAGGCGCTTTGAAAGCACGGGCTACCCGCCAAAATTAAACTGGGAGCGGCGCTGCTGTGACCCTTGCCAGCCAGGTTCGCAACATTTGCCACACACTCTCGGGGTCATTCGGTTGCGTTTTCAGCGGCCACCACGTTGATTTCGCCGGTCATGCCCGCAGCCCGGTGCGGCTCGCACCAGATGGCGTAGCGGCCCGGGGTGTCGAATTGCTGGTCCCAGCCTTCGCCAACAACAAAGCTCAGCGGCTCATGGCTCCATTCGGGGTGGCTGTCCACAATCAGGTTGTGGGGGCCAAGCCCGCCAACTTCAAACCGCACCCGCTCACCCGCTGCAATCGTCAGGCGCTCGGGTTGGAACACCAGAAATCCCTCCTCGCTGCCCAGCCGCATCACGGCCGTGGCTGCCTGGTCTATGATCGCTTGGTCTGTGGTCGCCTGAGCCTGCTGGCCTGACCACAGCAGCACGAGCCCCAACACCACGAGCCCAAGCAGCAGGGCGGCGAGCAGCCGGCGCAGGCCGGACGGGTTCATGGCTTGGGCAGGCCGCGGTGGGGCAGGCCCGATACGTCGAAGACGGCCTGCAGGGTGGGGGCATGGCTCACTAGGCCAAACCGCTCCGGCGGGCTCACCGGTTCGTGCACGAAGTGACGCTGGCGGATCGAAAAGCGATCCCAGGCGTTCACCTCGATGCGCAGCAGCTTGATCAGGGCCTCGATCAGCCAGCCCTGCAGGTCGAGGCCCAGCGGTGGCCGCCAGCTGCGGCGCCAGCGGCACAGCTGGGCCACGGTGTCGTTGACCGTGATCGCGGCCTGCCCCAGCACCAAGCGGCGCACGGCCCCCTGGCCCGGCTCCGGGTTGCTCTGGTGAGGCTGGGTGGCCAGGTGGACGCACACCTGGGCGATGTCAGCGGCGTGGATGAAGTGGAAGCTGGCATCGGCCCGCAGCCACTTCGCCAGCCAAAGCCAGCGGCAGGCTTCGCTGAGCCCGGCCGTGAGGTAGCTGGTGGGGAAGGGGCCCTGCCCATCCACACGGCCGCCGAACACCAGGGTGGGGAAGACGGCCACCACCTTGGCGGCCAGCGGGTGGACCTCCAATTGCTGGAGGCAAAGGGCTTTGGTCTGGATGTATTCGGTGCCGTAGGCCTCGGCCTCGGGCAGCAGTTGCAGCTGGCGATCGAGGATCGAGGCCGTGGAGAAATAGATCACCTGCTCCAGCCATTCGGGGCTGGTGAAGGACAGCAGTTGCTTGACCGCCTCCACGTTGACCTGCTGGGCCCGCACGGGATCGCCCCAGGCGGTCGCGGTGTGAATCACCCGGGTGGCCGTCGCAATGGCGCCGGCATGGGGGGTGAGCTCCCGCAGGTCGCCCACCAGCAGGGTGATGCGGGGATCGTGCGCCGGCACCGCCGTGAGCTTGGCGGGATCTCGAAGCAGCAGCAGCAGGTCGGCGTCGCTCTCGCGGTAAAGCTGGGCTGCGATGTGCTGACCCACGCAGCCCGAGGCACCGGTGATCAGGATCCGCTGGGGCCTGCGACAGGGTTGGGAGGGCGCCGCCGACGGGTCGCTCAAGTCAGCGCTCCCCGCTGCTCGCCGAGGCGATCCATCACGCTCTTGCCGGCCTCAAAGAAGAACTGGCCGTTCTCCTCCGGGGTGCCGGGCAGGATCCCGTGTCCCAGGTTGAGGATGTGCTTGCGGCCGCGGGCCTTGCGCACGGTGTCGTCGATGCGGGCCTGGATGGCCTCGGGGGTGCCGAACAGCAGGCCGGGGTCCACGTTGCCTTGCACGCCCACGTGCTCAGGCAGGCGGGCTAGGCCCTCGGCCATGTCCACGGTCCAGTCGAGAGACACGATGTCCACACCCGTGCGGGCCATCCGCTCAATCACGCCGGCACTGCCGGAGATGTAGAGGATGAAGGGGGTGTCGGGGTGGGTCTGCTTGACCAGATCCACCACCTTCTTCTGGTAGGGCGCGGCGAAGGTGTCGTAGTCCATGGGGCTGAGCTGGCCGGCCCAGGAATCGAACATCTGCACCACCTGGGCGCCGGAGTCGATCTGGTAGCGCAGATAGGCCGCAATCGATTCAGCGAAGTGGTTGAGCAGCTTGTGCAGCAGGGCCGGCTCCTGGAAGGCCATGGCCTTGATCACCGCGTAGTTCTTGGAGCTCTTGCCCTCCACCACGTAGGCGGCCAGGGTCCAGGGAGCACCAACAAACCCGAGCACGGCGGCCTCATTTCCCACCGACTGGCGCAGGCGGGTGAGCACCTCGCCCACAAATGGCATGCTCTCGCCCGGCTGCAGGGGGCGAAGCGCTTCGACCTGGGCCATGGTGCGGATCGGGTCCTGAATCAGGGGACCTTTGCTCTCCAAGATGTCGAAGTCGATCCCCATGCCCGGCAGGGGCGTGAGGATGTCAGAGAACAGAATCACCCCATCGGGCTTGAACGCCTCGAAGGGCTGCATCGAGATCTCGTAGGAGAGATCGGGGTTCTCCGAGCGCTCCCGGAAGCCGGGATGGCGGTCGCGCAGGTCGCGGTACACCTTCATGTAACGGCCTGCCTGGCGCATCATCCACACCGGCGGCCGCTCCACCTGCTCACCTCGGGCGGCGCGCAGCAGCAGGGGGGCGGTTTCGGTCATGGGTGCAAGCAAGGCGAAGCGAGAACCTACCCGAGCAGGGCCCCGGTTTCGGCGGCTTCGTCACAGGTGTCCTCAACCCGTTCCTGGCTGCGCTTTTCGTCACGGCGGAGCACCAGCACCGACAGGGGCGGCAGGCAGAGATCGAGCGATTGCTCGTAGCCGTGGATGCCCCACTCGTCGGTGAACTTGCCGCCCAGATTGCCCAGGTTGCTGCCGCCATAACGCTCGGCATCGGTGTTGAACGCCTCCTCGTAGAAGCCCTCCAGCGGCACCCCCACCCGGTAATGGGAATGGCTCTGGGGGGTGAAGTTGGCCACCACCACGACCCAGCGGCCGGTGGCGCTTTCGCGGCGCATAAAACTGATGATCGAGTGCCGGTTGTCGTTGCAATCGATCCACTGGAATCCAAACTCGCTGAAGTCATCGCCCCAGAGTGCACGTTCTGATTTGTAGAAAACGTTGAGGTCGTCGACGAGGCGCTGCAGGCCCTGGTGGGCATCGTGTTGCAGCAGGTCCCACTGCAGATCACCCCACACGTTCCATTCGGCCCGTTGGCCGAACTCCATCCCCATGAAGATCGTCTTCTTGCCGGGGTGAGTCCACATGTAAGCCAGCAGGGCACGCACGTTGGCGAACTTCTGCCAGTCATCACCAGGCATTTTGTGCAGCAGGTTGCTCTTGCCATGCACCACCTCATCGTGGCTGAGGGCGAGCATGAAGTTCTCGGTGAAGGCGTACCAGATCGAGAACGTCACATTGTTCTGGTGGTACTGGCGGAACCAGGGATCCAGCTCGAAGTAATCGAGCATGTCGTGCATCCAGCCCATGTTCCACTTGAGGTTGAACCCGAGGCCGCCGATGTTGGTGGGCTGGGTGACCATCGGCCAGGTGGTGGATTCCTCGGCGATCGAGAGGGCTCCTGGGAAGTGCTCGAACAGCACGTGGTTGGCCTGCTGCAGAAACTGCACCGCCTCGGTGTTCTCGCGGCCGCCGTGTTCGTTGGGCAGCCATTCGCCGTCGGGACGGAGGTAGTCGCGGTAGAGCATCGAGGCCACCGCATCAACGCGGATGCCATCGATGTGGAATTCCTCAAACCAGTAAACAAGGTTCGCCACCAGGAAGTTGCGAACTTCGTTGCGGCTGTAGTTGAAGATCAGCGTGCCCCATTCCTTGTGCTCGCCGATGCGGGGATCGGCGTGCTCATAGAGGTGGGCGCCATCGAAGAAGGCCAGGCCGTGGGCATCTTTCGGGAAGTGGCCCGGCACCCAGTCGAGGATCACGCCGAGGCCCTCGGCATGGCAGCGGTCCACGAAGGTGCGGAACTCATCCGGGGTGCCGAAACGGCTGGTGGGGGCGTACCAGCCCGTCACCTGGTAGCCCCAGGAGCCATCGAAGGGATGCTCCGAAATGGGCATCAGTTCGATGTGGGTGAAGCCGCGGGCCTTCACATAGGGGATCACCCGATCGGCCAGCTCCGGGTAAGTGAGCAGGCGAGCGCCGGGCTTGAGGTCCGCGGCGGGCACGGGTGCGCGCGGAGTGCCGTCGGCTTCGATGTAGGGCGCATCAGCGGCGGCATGCATCCAGCTGCCGAGGTGCATCTCGTACACCGACACCGGTTGATCCAGGGGGTTGCGGCTGTCCCGCTCCGCCATCCAGGCGCTGTCGCTCCACTGGTGACCTGAGGGGGCTTCGATGATCGAGCCGTTGTTGGGCCGCACTTCGTGGCGGAAGCCGTAGGGATCGGCCTTCTGGTAGCAATGGCCGTTCTGGGCCCGCACTTCGTATTTGTAGAGCTCGCCGGGATGGAGCCCTGGGATGAACAACTCCCAGGAGCCCCCAACCCGCGCCTGCATCGGGTGATGGCGGCCATCCCAGCTGTTGAAATTCCCCAGTACCGCAACGCTGCGGGCATTGGGTGCCCACAGGCAGAACTGCACGCCGCTGACGCCGTTGTGCTCGGTGAGATGGGCGCCCATCCGGCGCCAGATGTGGTGGTGGTTGCCCTCGGCAAACAGCAGCCGATCGAGCTCGCCCATCCATTCATGGCGGAACGACCAGGGGTCGTGCTGCACGTGCTCGATGCCACCGCGCAACACCCGCAGCTGATAGCCCGTGCCGGGATCGCGTTCGAGTTGGGCCTCGAAGATCCAGGGATGGTTGGGGCTGGCCATCGCCAGGGTCTGGCCGTCGAGCAGCAATTCGACCCTCTCGCCCTCGGGCATCCAGACTCGAGCCACCCAGGAGCCACCTTCCAGGGGCTGGGGCCCAAGCACGGCGAATGGATGGTCGTGGCTGCATTCCGCCAGCCTCTGGGCGTCCTGCACCATCCAATCGAGGCTGAGCAAGGACATGAACCATCAATGAGCGAGCCAGGAGCTTAGGAGGCTTTGCCCTCAGCGCACCGGCTGGGGGCCAATTGGCTCACTCGGAAAATCGATGCCGGTGATTTCGTTGCTGGCGTTGAGGATCACGTAGAGGGAGTCGCTGAGCCGATTGAACTCGGTGTTCACCAGCACGAGACGCTCGTCACCGGTGCCCTCGGCCACCACGGTTTTGCGGATGCGCACCAATGAACCGGTTTGCCGCTGAAGCTGTTGCCAGCGCATTTGAAGACGGTCGGCTCCGATTTCCCTCTGTAACGACAGGCTCAGGAAGCTGCGCGCGGAGATGAAATGTCCGTTGCTGAGGGCGGTCACAAACTTGCGTGCAACCAGGCTGGGGGCCTCGTCGCTGAGGTCGAGGTGATAGCCGCTGAGCTTGCCCTCGCCATTGAGCACGATGAACAGGTCTTGCTGACCGCGGCTGGTGGTGAGACTCGCTTCCACCGTGGTGTCTCGCAGGCCCCCCTGCACGCTCAACAGGGTCCAATTCAGCAGTCTCGGTTGGGTGCGCATGGTGCTGGCCACCATGGCCGGGCTACTGACGGCCTTCAGTTCGTCGGAAAACTGGCTGTAGCGCAGGTTGGCATCGCGGCTCTTCACCGCCTTCAGGATCCGATTGGCAGCGGCCCGTGCCTGTTCCACGCTCAGGGCAGGACTGATCTCGGCCCCTTCCTGGGCCTGCGCCAGGGCCGATGGGCCCCATGCCCAGGGGCCAGTGCCCAAGCCGAGGCTGAGGCCAGTGGCCAGGGCGAGCAAGGGGAGGCGCAGGGGGCGCAACAGCATCAGATGGACTGACTAATTCGGCTCAGTTTGCCCCAACTTTTCCCCTGAGGAGAGGCAGTATCTGCAATTGCGATTCGGCTAGATCCAGATCAAGGCTGATCACCCGATGCTGGGGACCAGCTGGTCCGTTGGGGAGGCTGCCATCCCCGGGGTTCACGGCGATCTGCGGCCAGGCCGATCCCGCCAGCGCCAGCCTCACTCGGTCACCTATCTCGAGGCTGGCAAGGAGGGGCTGGAATTCAAGCTCCAGCAGCATGGCCTGGCCTGGTGAGCCCTGGATCCGAGCCACACCAGTAGCGAACTGGTCTACCTCCGTGCCTTCCCGGTTCACCCGGGAAAGGCAGGCACAGAGGTCGAAGCTGGGCTGGTCGGCAATCACACGGATCCTCAACAGGGGGCGTCCTTCCAAGCTGAGGCCGCGGCCTAGGGGCGGGGAGGTGAAACAGGCCACATCACTGCGGCGATCGAGGTCGCGGCGTTTACAGGGTCCGGGGTCGAGCCCTAGGTGACCTCCCCGACCAGGAACGGGCCGCCAGGGATCGTGCACCAGGGTCACGCTGCCGCCGCCAGCCTGCTCTGCAAGGAGTTCACCCTCGTCTGCATCGATTGCCGCCAACCCACCGCTCACCAGCCCCCAGCTCAGGGGCACAGGGGCTTCTGTTGGGGCCTGCCAGAGGTGGGTGGTGGCATCTTCCAGCAACACCGGTTGGTGGAGTTCGACCGGGGCGCTGCGCTGCTGCAGATGCTGTTGGAAAAAGGCCAGTTGCAGCCGATCGAGCCCCCCCTGCCAATCCAAGTGTGTCCAGGCGCCGATCCGTAGCAGAGGTGCTCCGCCGGCGGCTTTGGCCCGATCCCAGAGATCCAGGATGCCGCGGAGGTGGGGGTCGTACCAGCCGCCGATCAGCAGCATCGGGCGCCGCAGCAAAACTGGGGACGGTTGGTGGCGCACCCAGGCCGCTGCGGGCTCTGTGGAGCGTTGCAGCCAGCCAAGGGCCATTCCCTGGGGGTCGTGCCGCTCCAGCAGGGTCAGGCCTTCGTGGAGAAATTGACCCGTCTCCAGGCTGCGGCGGATTGCCTGCCAGCCGTGGTCGTCTCCGAGCCGCTGACAGCTCTGGGCCGCCAGTTGCAGGCCCCAGGCCAGACCCAGGCCCCACCAGTGGGCCCCGCCCTCGCTGGCCCAGTCTGATTTCTCATCGAGGCCAGCCATGGCTGGGGCCAGGCAGTCGGGCAGGGCGTCCTCGTCGTCGCTGAGCAGTTGGGTAAGGCCCTGGTAGGAGAAGCCGTAGCAGCCCAGTTGCCCATTACTGCCCTCGAGCCCGCGGGCCCAGCGAAAGCTGTCGGCGCCGTCGGCGGCCTCCTGCCTAAACCCCTGAAACTCCCCCTCTGAGGCGCCGCGCCCGCGCACGTCCTGCACCACCACCTGAAAGCCGTGGCGGGCATACCAGCTGGGGTGGGCGTAGGTGACGGTGGAGGCGATAGCCCTGCCGTAGGGCTGGCGCATCAGCAGCACAGGCCAGGGGCCTAGTCCTTCTGGCCGCCAGATCCGACAAGCGAGGCGGATGCCATCGCGGCAGCGCATCTCGGTATCCCAGCAACGCACCCCATTCGGGCCAGCGGGGTGGGAGGTCACTCAGCGCACATCAGGACAGTGGAGGCCGATCACATAGGTGGTGAGCACCTCGGCATCCATGGGGCTGAGGTTTTCCTGGCGGGCAATCTGAGCTACGGCCTGCTTTGAGGTGGCCGATAGGCCTTGGGCGTTAAAGCCACGCATCTGGTCGCAGAGCGCCTTGGCCCGGGCAGGGTTCTGTTTGACAGATTCCAGCAACTGGGACTGGGCCAGGGCTGGCGTGGAAAGGGCGCCCAGGCCAGCCCATAGGCCAGAGGCCAACAGCAGGGCGATCATGACTTGGGGTGTCGAGCGAAGGGTCACCATGGGTATACCCCGATTACAACTATTCCAGTCACCTGACGTAGCTTTGGCGTCGCTACTGGATCAGTTTGTAGGCCGGCGTTGCGCCCGCAGGATCCAGCTCCGCAAGGTGGTGAGGTCGAGCATTGGTGCCGCCATGCCGGTGAGGCTGCGTTGCAGCCGGCCCATCTGAACCAGCAGTTGGTGGGGATCAGCTGCCGCCAGTCCCGCTCGGCTGGCAATCCCGGCGTAGAGGAGCAAAGCTGCTTCTGCTGGTTCAAGGCCCACCTCCACGACAAGCCGGGCCTGACCCCTGAGCTTGATCAGCCGGGCTTCACTGGCGCCGCCAGCGCGGCCAAGCCGTCGCAGCTCCCCGTCGGCAACGGCGGCAAGGGCTTGCCAATTTTTGATGCCAGCTTGCTCGAGCTGGCGTTGCTCCCTCTGAAAGTGGATCGGCAGCTGCCACATGGTCAGGGTTGGAGTTGCACCACGCCGCTGGTCAGGTTGCGAGTTGCCTCCGCCAGCACCACCGGTTTGCTGAGGCCTGGGCCTAGGTTTTCGACCCGGCGCAGGCGCACATGCACCAGGCCATCGGCGCTGCTGCGCCCGCTGCCCCGAAGGTTTTCGGCCACCTCTAGAACCGTTGGGCCGGCGGCACCGGGCGGCAGCTCTACAGGTGCGGCCGCTACGACCAAATCACTGCCGTTGTCGTACACGACTGGCACGCTGACGGCTCCCTCCAGCCGCACCCTGGGCGCGTAGCTCACGGCGAAGGTGATGCAGGAGACGGCCAGCAAGGCGGTGAAGCTCGTCACGCCCACCAGGCGGAAGCGGATTCCCCAGCGGCGTAGGTAGCCGACCACGGTGGTGATGGCCAGTGCTCCGCTGGCGGCCCCCAGCCATTGGCCCGCTGTCAGCAGAATCGGATCAGCGGCCATAGGGGCTAAGTCGTCTCGACAAGGCCTTTATATTGCGCCCGACGCAGGCGGTGGCATCCCACGGGAATGGCGGTGTTCCCAGAGCAGCAACCAGGCCTTCCCCCTTCGCCTCCTCCCCCTGCCCCCGTTCTGCTCAGGCTGGGAGGTGGCCTTGCCATCGCTACCGGTGGCTTGCTGTTGTTGATCTGGGCGGGCGACCAGGCCCTGCGCCGCGCCTACGGGCACTGGAAACCCCAGCTGGAGCAACCCCTCGGGCAGCTTTTGGGTCATCCTGTCGAGCTGGGTTCCTATCAGGGCCTCGGCTGGGGTGGTTTGCAGCTGGGTCCTAGTCGTATTGGGCCCGGTCGGGTCGGCCCGGGACCAGGCGACGGATCCAGCGTTTTGATCCGGTCTGTGGCGGTGAGCTTCGATCCCCTCGCCAGCCTGCGGCAGAGACTGCCCGTGCTGCACGTGAGCTTGGCGGGGGTGCGGGTCGCTCTGCGCCCTAACTCCGAGGGTCAGTACTGGGTGCTGGGACGCCCGCCAGCTGTCACCAGTCAGCCCCGGCTGGATCTGCGGTTGCGCCTGGCCGATCCGGCGCTGGTGACCCTGGCGCCTTCGGGCCAGACCTTCCGAATATCCGCTCGCCTCGGCCTGCTTACCCATCGCAGCCAGCTCCAGTTGGATGGGCGTCTCCGCCCCCGCCAAGGGGGTGGGGTGCTGGCGGTGCAGCTAGGTGGCAACTGGGCGAAGCAACAGTGGGAAGGGCGCCTGCGCAGCGAGGCCTTCCCACTGCTGCCGTTGCAGCGGCTTTTGGCCCTACCGGGACAGCTCGCCGGCCGCGCCGATGGCACGGTTCGGTTGGCATGGACCAACAGCAGGCCCTCTTGCCAGGGGAGTCTTCAAGTGCGCCAGCTCAGCTGGCGCCCAGGCAAGCCCCCTGCCCGGTTGGAGCTCCCCTTTGCTGACTTGAGTTGTCGGGACCAGACCCTGGAGCTGGCCACCACCGGTTGGAGCTGGAAGCAGCCTGGGACCCGGGGCCTGCAGGGCACGGTTCAATTGCTGGGCCTCTGGGAGCGCCAACAGCTGCAGTTGAAGCGGCTCAATCTGGGCCTCGGTGCCTCCTGGCTACGGGTTCGGGGCCTGCTGGGCCAGCGGCTCGACCTTGCCGGTGATTGGCGCCTACGGCCCAGGGACCTCCCCCTCCAGCCCGGCAGCCCGCCCTGGCTGCTGGACCAGGCGGTGACGGGCAGCCTCGAGGTCCGTGGCCCCTGGATGCTGCCCAACCTGCAGGCCCGCTTCGGTCAATCCACCAATCCCCTGCTGGGCCGCTGGGATGCGCGTCTGATCTGGCGTGACCAGCAATTGGAGCTCGACTATTTACGTAGTCCCCACCTCAGTGCCCGTGGGGTGCTTCCCCTGGCCGTGCGAGTCGGCCAGGGCCTGGTTCCGGGGCCACTGGATCTCCGTCTCGAGCTCGATCGTTATCCCCTTTCGCGGCTTGATCTGTTGGTCGGGGCCCCGCTGCAGGGGGTGCTGCAGGCCTCCGGCCGAGTGCGGGGTCCGCTGTCGGCCCTTACCCCCGATCTCGACCTCCGCATCGACCAACCCGGGGCCGGGCCGATCAGTTTGCGGGAAAGCTGGCAGGGCCAGTGGTTTGGTGATTCCGCAGGTGGTGGGCGCCTGCGGATGGAGGCCCTGGCACCGGCTCCGGTGGGGCTGTTGGAGGCCCGCTTCGATCCCAGCTGGGTGCCTGATCAAGTGCGCCTAGAGCGCGACTCCGGTGCTCTGGCCTTGACCGGTCGGCCCCGGGGCTATCGCTGGCAGGCGACCCGGCTCCCCCTTGATGGCTTGCAATTGGCCCTTGGCCCGCAGGCGCGCCGCCAACCGCTGCAGGGTCGACTCAGTGGCCAGGGGCTGCTCGAGCTCCAACCGTTGGCCTTCAGCGGCACGGCCGAGTTGGATCGTCCGGTGTTCCTCGGCATCTGGGGCCAGTCGGCCCAGGCCGATTTTCGCTATGCCGATCGCCGCTACCAGGCCAAGGGCAGCCTGTCCCCCTTGGGGGGCGGTGCCCTGGCAGTCGATTGGAGTGGTGTGTGGAACGGGGCTTTCCGCTCGCGCCTTGAGGCCCGTCAGCTGCCGGTGCGGTTTCTGCAGCAACTGATGGGTGCCTGGCCCCAGTGGCGCGGCGCGGCAGAACCGATCGTGGGGCGGGCCAGCGACATCGGTACGTTGCTGATCGACACCTTTGGCGGCAGTGTTCAGGACCAGCTGATGGCCCTGGACGCGGCCCGGGCCCGGTTGCTGGCAGACCGGACTGAGCAGACCAGCCGCCTATCGCTGCGCGAGCGCCTGGCGCAGCTCGGTGGCAGCGTTAATGCCGACCTTCGCCTGGCGGGCCCCACCCTGCTGCAGGCCAATGCCGACCTGGAGGCCCGGGCCCAGCTCTGGTTGCCGGAGCAGGATCAGGACAGGGCCCTCACCCAGGTGCCGGTGCTGTTGCGCTTCCAGGGGCCCCTGCGCAACGGCTCTGGCGACTTCAACCTGGCCGACCTGCCCCTGGAGCTACTGGCGCTGTTGACCCCCGTGCCAGCTGGACTGCGGGGCACGTTGTCGGCGCGTGGGCGCTACCGCCTCGGGGCTGGCGAGCCGGAACTCACCCTCAACCTCGCCTTGAATGAAGCCAAGTTGCAGCAGACCTCCCTGGCCCTCGAGCGGGGACTGATCCAGTTACAGGGCGGAAATCTCCTGCTCGACCTCTCCTTGCGGGCCGACGGTGCCTCCAGCAGTGTCGATCTGGCGGGGGTCGTGCCGCTGGACTCCCAGCAGGAGGGGCTGGAGCTGCGCCTGGCCAGCCGGGACGATGGTCTGCGCTTCCTTAGCAACCTGGCCCAACCAGCCCTGGAGTGGAACAAGGGCAGCGGCGACCTGCAGCTCCTGGTGCGCGGCAGCATCGCCAATCCGATCGCCAACGGCTTTTTGCGTTTCCGTGGTGGCGAGCTGGAGTTCATTGGCCAGCGGGTGCGCGATGTCGAAGCGACCGTGCTGTTCGACTTTGAACAGCTGTTGCTCCAGGAGTTCAACGCCAAGGTGGGCGAGAAGGGATCTGTTACGGGGAAGGGATCTCTCGGCCTGCTGCAGCCCGCCCGCAGCGCCGATGGCCAGGTCGCCCAACTGGCGGTGGAGATCAAGGCGGTGCCCTTTGCCTTGCCCCGAATCAAGGCCGTCGCCGATGGTCAGCTGCTCATCGGGGGCAGTATTCCCGCCCTCAATATCGGCGGTGCCTTGGCCATAGCCAGGGGCACGGTGAATGTCCAACCGGGTCGCTTGGCCAGCGAGGAAGGGCCGGTGGTGACCGCGGCCACACCGTCGGAAATGCTGGATGCTCGCTGGGATTATCAGCAATCCCTCGTGTTGCTCGGTCCGGAGGTGGAGAGCAACGCCAGTGAGGCGCTGCGGGCCGCCGTGCCCAATATCCGGGCCGTGGGCTTCGACGATCTGCGTCTCAGCCTGGGCCCCGATCTCAACTTGGGGGTCCCCAACCTCGCCAGCTTCGGCACCAGTGGCCTGTTGAGGCTCAACGGACGCCTCGATCCGAGCCTGCAGCTCCAGGGGGTGGTGCGGCTCTTGCGGGGTCGCCTCAACCTATTCACAACCACCTTCAGCCTCGATTCCGATTCCCCCAACGTGGCGGTGTTCACGCCGTCGATGGGCCTCATCCCATACCTCGACATCTCCCTGCGCACGCGGGTGTCCGACAGCCTGCCGATCACCAGCGGGCTGGGCCCGGCTGGCAGCCAGTCGCCCCAGGATCTTCAGGCTTCCGGTGCCACCAATTCCCTCGACCAGCTCAACCTGGTGCGGGTCTTCCTCAGTGTGAGCGGTCCGGCGGATCGCCTCGCCGATGATCTGGTGCTGCGCAGTTCGCCGCCCCTTTCTCAAGACCGGTTGCTGGCCCTGATCGGTGGCAACACCTTGGCCGGACTGGCTGGTGCTGGCGGTGCCAGCGTTTTGGCTACGGCCCTGGGCCAGACCCTGCTCTCGCCCCTGCTCGGCACCCTCAGTGATGCCTTTGGTCAAAGGCTCAGTTTTGCCCTCTATCCCACCTATGTGAATCAGGTGGTGAACAGCTCCACCGAGCTCCGCTCAGGCCGGGTTCCCCCCCAGCTGGTGCTTGGGGCTGAGATCGGCCTTGACATCTCGGAACGCTTCAATGCTTCTGTGCTGGCCGCCCCCAACCGCTCCGATGTGCCCCCCCAGCTGAACCTCAATCTCAAGGCCTCCGAGTTGCTCAACCTGCAGGGTTCGATTGACGCCCAGGGTGCCTGGCAGACCCAGTTGCAGGTGTTCTTCCGCTTCTGATGAACCAGCTGATCGGCGTGGATCTCGGCGGCAGCGCCATCAAGCTCGGCCGCTTCAGCGAAGCCGGGGCGTTGCTGGCCGAGTTGCCGGTGCCGACCCCCCAGCCGGCCATGCCCGGGGCCGTGACCACGGCGATTGTGGAAGCGGTGCAGCAGCTGGACCCCGAGCGTCTGGCCGACCGGGTGGGCGTGGGCCATCCCGGACCTAGTGATGCGGACGGCCGGGTGGCGCGCATCGCCATCAACCTGCCGGGCTGGCGGGATGTGCCCTTGGCCGATTGGCTCGAACCCCTGCTCGAGCGCCGCGTCACCCTGGCCAACGACGCCAACTGTGCCCTGATCGGTGAACACTGGCTGGGGGCGGCTCGCGAGGCGCGCGATGTGCTGTTGCTCACCTTGGGCACCGGGGTTGGCGGCGCGGTGCTGCTGGATGGCCAACTGTTCACCGGCCATCGGGGAGCGGCGGCGGAGCCCGGTCTGATCGGCATCGATCCCGACGGCCCCGCCTGCAACAGCGGCAACCGCGGCTCCCTGGAAGCCTTCTGCAGCCGTCGTGGCTTCGATCGACTCTCCAGCGTGGATCCAGCCGAGCTCTGTCGCCGGGCCGATGCCGGCGATGCCGATGCGCTTGCTGTGTGGCAGTCCTATGGCCGCCTGTTGGGCATCGGCGTGAGCTCTCTGCTGTATGTGTTCACGCCGGAGCTGGTGCTGATTGGTGGCGGCCTGAGTGGCGCCAGTGCCCACGTTTTGCCCGCGGTGTGGAGCGAGGTGGAGCAGCGGGTCCAGGCGGTGAGCCGGGAGGGGCTGACGATTCGGCGTTGCAGCCTGGGCAATGGCGCTGGCCGGCTCGGTGCCGCACGGCTGGCCCTCGAGCGCTTGGGGCCTGGCTTGGGATGATGGCGCGATGATCCCTGACCCCTCCCCAGACCTGCTCGCCCGGGCGGCCCAGGTGCGCCGCTGCGCCATGGCCCTGGGCCAGCTCAGCGACGACCAGCGGCGGCAAGCCGTGCTGGTGATGGCCGCTGCCCTTGAACGCAACCGCGACGCCATCCTGGCTGCTAACCAGGCCGATCTCAGCGCCGCTGCTGCTGAGGATCTGGCCCCGGCCCTGGTGGCCCGGCTCAAGCTCGATGGCGCCAAGCTGGATGGGGCCATCACCGGTGTGCGCCAGGTGGCCGAGCTGGCCGATCCGCTCGGGCAGCGCCAGCTGCACACCGAGCTGGATGAAGGTCTGGTGCTGGAGCGGGTAACGGTGCCCCTGGGGGTGCTGGGGGTGATCTTTGAAGCCCGGCCCGATGCGGTGATGCAGATCGCCTCCCTGGCGATCCGCTCTGGCAATGGGGCTCTGCTCAAGGGGGGGCGGGAAGCCAGCCACAGCTGCGCGGCCATCCTCACGGCGCTGCGCCAGGGTTTGGCCGAGAGCCAGGTGGCCCCCGATGCCCTGGAGCTGCTCACCAGCCGGGAGGAGAGCCTGGGTCTGCTGAAGCTCGATGGACTGGTTGACCTGATCATTCCGCGGGGGTCCAACGCCCTGGTGCGCTTCATTCAGGACAACACCCGCATTCCGGTGCTCGGCCACGCCGACGGCATCTGCCACCTGTTTGTGGATCGGGCCGCCGACCTGGATCTGGCCCTGAAGGTGGCGCTGGATTCCAAAACCCAATACCCCGCCGCCTGTAACGCGATCGAAACCCTGCTGGTGGATGCGGCGACCGCCCCGGCGTTTCTGCCCCGGGCAGTGGCGGCCTTTGCCGCCGCCGGCGTGGACTTGCGCGGCGATGCCGCCGCCATGGCACTGGGGGTGAGCCATGCCGCCAGCGACGACGACTGGAGCACGGAGTATTCCGATCTGATCCTGAGCGTGAAGGTGGTGTCCGATCTGGATGCTGCCCTGGATCACATCGCCCGGCACGGCTCGCGCCACACCGATGCCATCTGCACCCGGGATGCCGCCACGGCCGATCGCTTCCTGGCCGCGGTCAACAGCGCCGGGGTGTACCTCAATTGCTCCACTCGCTTTGCCGATGGTTTCCGCTACGGCTTCGGCGCCGAGGTGGGCATCTCCACCCAGACCCTGCCGCCCCGGGGGCCGGTGGGTCTGGAGGGTCTGGTCACCTACCGCTACCGCCTGCGCGGCGAGGGCCACATCGCCGCCGACTACGCCAGTGGCGCGCGCCAGTTCAGCCATCGCAGCCTGCCGTTGTGAACGACGCGGTGGGCGGCGATCGCATCTGGGTGCGCGGCTTGCGCCTCTGGGCCCACGTGGGGGTGCTGGATGTGGAGCGCGCCGAGGGCCAGTGGTTCGAGCTGGATCTCGAGCTGGCGGTCGATCTGGCCAGGGCCGGCGGCAGCGATGCCCTCGGCGACACCCTCGACTACAGCCAGCTGATCACGGCCCTGCAGTGCCAGGCCCGAGCGATCTGCTGCCAAACCCTCGAGAATTACAGCGAGCGGATTCTGGATCTGGCTGAGGAGCTCTATGGGCCGGTGCCAATCCGCCTGGAGCTGCGCAAATGCCACGCTCCGGTGCCGGGCTTTGGCGGCGTTGTGGCGGTGGAGCGTCGCCGACGCTGGCTCATGGCACCTGAATTGTGAATCCACCGCGATGGTGGAAATCGGCCTCGGCGGCTGGATGGTGCAGGGCCCAGTAGCTCAGGGTTCCATCGCTGCCTTGGATGACGGCCGTGATGCCAACCTCCAGCCCTGGGCGTTCAACTGAGGTGGCCCCAGTTGCACCAGCTGTTTCAAAAGCTGATTCACCAGTTGTTTCACAACCTGTTTCACAAGCTCTTTCAACGCCTTGTCTTTGCACATCGGGGGGCAGTGGGCAGCGCAGCGTCAAGGTCAGCTGCTGCGTCGTGAAGCCTGCCCCATGCTGTTCCACCTGGAAGAGCAGTTGCTGATAGGCCGGTTCGGGCGTCAATCCCTGCCGGTAGCCCTCCAGGCGGTAGACGTTCCAGTGGCCGGCCGGGGACAGGTTGAATTCCCAGTAGCCGTTGGCTCCCTGGCGGGCCAGGAACAGCTCCAGGCAGGTGGTCTGCCAGAGCAGATCGCGCCGCTCCGGCTGGCTGGCGGGAGCGGGGAGGCTCAGCCGGGCCAGATCGCCCTGGAGTTGGTAGGCAATCTCGAGGGTGTCGGCCTCGAGGGTGCCTGCGATGAAGCTGAGGTGGCCGCTGATCGTGAAGCTCTCAGGAAGGCTGGAGCCACCAGGCTCCTTGTCTGGACTGCCGCCGCTAAAGGGGATCAGCCGGAAGGGAGTGCTGGTCATCGCAGCGCGTCGACGATGGCGCGGATCTCAGCTTCCTGGGCTTCGATGCTTTCGGTGAGCCGAAACTGCACCCGGGCGCGATCGAGGTTGTGGCCGGGCCTGCTGGTGCGGAAGTATGCATCGCCCGCCAGGTGGTCGCTGAAGAAACGCAGGCCGAGCTCGAAGCTGATCAGGCGGGCTGCATCGAAAATGTGGTCGAGGTCGGCAGCGCTGAGGCAGGCGCGGGCCGCCCCCAGGTAGCCCTGAAGCACGGCCCGGCAGAGCTCCAGGTCGAAGCACACCCCCTCGCCATCGCCGGCTTCCTCTCCGAGACGATTGCAGGCGGAGCGCAGGCAGTCACCGATGTCGTAGTGCACGAGCCCGGGCTTCACCGTGTCGAGATCCACCAGGCTCACAGCGATCCCCGTGCTGGCGCAGAGCATCACGTTGTTCACCTTGGGATCGCCATGAATGGGCCGTAGCTGCAGCCGCCCGGCCGTTGCTGCGTCCTCCAGCAGCGGGGCAAGCTTGCGGCGCTGCTCCACAAAGGTGCAACACCACTGGCTCCGATCGCAGAGCTGGTGCAACGTGGACTGCAGGGTGGTGTCGTAGGCGGCTAGATAGCCGGGTGTGATGTGGAACCCGGGCAGGGTGTCGGCCAGCTGCTCGGCGGGCAGATCGCTGATCAGGCTGTGGAACAACCCCAGACCCCGCCCAACCTGCCGAGCCTGCTCCGCGGTGGTGATGGCATCCACTGTCACCGCGTCGTTGACGAAGGTGAGCAGCCGCCAGAACTGGTCCCCCCTCTCCATCCAGGGCTCTCCCGTGTGGCGGTTGGGGATCACCTGGGGCACCTCCCAGCGTTGGCCCGCCATCGGCCGCTGTTGGACGTGGTTGCTGAGCACCTGGAGGTTGCCCATCACCAGCTGGGGCTGGGGAAACACGGCCCTGTTGATCCGCTGCAGCACAAAGCGATCGCCTCCGGCGGTGTCCACCCGGTAGGTGTCGTTGACGTTGCCGTTGCCCAGGGGCGCAATCGCGGTGACGGGCCCGGGCAGGGCAAAGGCCTCGGCGATGGCCACCAGCTCCGGGGCGGCAGCAGCCATCAGGCGGCCACCAGCCCGGAGTGGCGGATCAGGGCCTCACTGCTGGGTTGGCGGCCGCGGAAAGCCTCGAACACCTCCGCTGGAGGGAGGCTGCCGCCCAGGCTGAGCACGGTGTCGCGGAAGCGGCGGCCGGTGGCCACGATCTCTTCTTCCTGCTCGAGCCCCACCTCTTCAAAGGCGCTGAAGGCGTCGGCGCTGAGCACCTCGGCCCACTTGTAGGAGTAGTACCCGGCCGAATAGCCGCCAGCAAAGATGTGGCTGAAGGCGCAGAGAAAGGCGTCTTCGGGGATGGGTTCGAGCACTGTGGTGGTGCGGGCGAGGTCGAGGCGCAGCTGCTCCGGGCTCTGGCCGCAAGCCGGCGTCCACTGGCTATGCAGGCGCAGGTCGGTGAGGGCGAAGTGCACCTGCCGCAGGGTGGCGCTGCCACCCATGAAGGTGCGCGCCGCCAGCAGCTTCTGATAGTCCGATTCCGGCAGGGGTTCACCGGTTTGCCAATGGCGGGCCATGCCCATCAGGGTGGCTCGGTCGTAGCACCAGTTCTCCATGAACTGGCTCGGCAGCTCCACCGCATCCCATTCCACGTTGTTGATTCCGGCGGCCTGCGGGCGCTCCACGGTGGTGAGCATGTGCTGGAGCCCATGGCCAAACTCGTGGAAGAGGGTTTCCACCTCGTCGAAGGTCATCAGGCTGGGGGTGTCGCCCACCGGCGGGCTCTGGTTGCAGATCAGGTAGGCCACGGGCAGCACCGCTTCGCCGGCATGGGTGCGGGCGCGACCGAGGCACTCATCCATCCAGGCACCACCGCGCTTGCTGCCGGGGCGGCTGTAGGGATCGAGGTAAAAGCCTGCCAGGGCTTGGCCGCTGGCCCCATCGAGCACGCGGAAATAGCGCACATCGCTGTGCCAGACGGGCGCCTCGCCATCGGCGGCAACGATGCGGATGTCGAACAGGCGCTGGCAGAGGCCGAACAGCCCCTGCAGCACCTGCTCCAGGGAGAACCAGGGCCGCAGGGCTTCGCAATCGAGGTCGAAGCTCTCTTGCCGCAACACTTCAGCCCAGTAGCTCACATCCCAGGGTTTGAGTGCCGCGGCCTCGTCGGCGCCATGGCGGGCGGCGCAGGCGGCAAGGGCCTCCAGCTCCTGCTGGGTGGCGGGATAGGCGGCGGCTCGCAGGTCGTCGAGCAACACTTCCACCTCCGCCACTGAGCCGGCCATCTTCGAGGCGAGGCTCACCTCGGCCCAGTTGGCATAGCCCAGGCGCTGGGCCTGCTCCAGCTTCAGCTGCAGGATCTGCTCGATCAGGGGATGGTTGTCGAGCTCGCCCGTGGAGGCCCGGCTCACCTGGGCGCGGTACACCTGCTCGCGCAGGTCGCGGCGCTGGCTGTATTTGAGGAATGGCACCACCCGGGGCATGTCGAGTCCAAGCCGCCAGCCGCTCTCGCCAGCATCCCGGGCGGCCTGGGCCAGCAGCTCCCGCAAACTCGCCGGCAAGCCGGCCAGGTCGGCCTCACTGGTGAGGGTGAGACTCCAGCCATTGGTGGCATCGAGCACGTGGTTGCTGAAGGTGGTGGCCAGCTCGGCCTGCCGGGCGCTGGCGGCATTGAAGGCCTCCTGCTCCGCTCCCTCCAGCCCGACCCCGCGCAGGCGCATGTCGCGCAGCTCGGCCTCCAGGATGCGGCGCTGGGTGCCATCGAGGTTGGCGGCGTTTTGCTGCAGGGCTTCGAGGGCGCGGTAGATCGGCCGCGACTGGCCGGCGCGGTTGCCGAATTGCACCACGGCGCCCTGCTGCTGCTGGTGGGCCGTCCGCAATTCGGGGGTGTTGCAGACGCCATTGAGATGGCTCACCACCCCCCAGCTCCAGCGCAGGCGCTCGCCGAGATGGTGCAGGGGATCCATCAGCTCGTCCCAGGCGAGCGGAGTGGCCTCGGCCAGCCTCTGCTCCAGCTTGGTTTCCAGGGCCGTGAGTTCACTGTTGAGGGCATCAAGCAGGGCGGGGATGCCCTGCTCCACCTGCTCCGGTGTGATCGCCTCAAACTGGGGCAGACCCTGGCCAGCCAGCAGTGGCAGCGAAGCGCTCACGGTCATGGGTGCGATCGGAAGTGCCTCCATTTCACCCGATTGGAGCGGGGTGGCGTGGTTCAGCCCAGGGCGGTCAACCGGCCCACGGCGAGCAGGGCGGTGGAGCTGAGCTGCTCGGCCAGGGCATTGGTGGACGCCTCATAGACATCGATCGCCAGCCGGGGCCAGAAGCCAATGGCCAGGGTCGGCACCAGCAAGGTCAGACCGATCAGCAGTTCGCGCGGGCGCATGTCGCCCACCATGGCCAGTGCCGGAATCCTGGGGCCAAAAAACACGCGGCGGCAGAGGCTGAGCAGGTAGATGGGCGTCAGCACAAGGCCGATGGCCGCCAGCACGATCGTGATCACGCGGAAGCCGATGGTGAAACCGTCGTTCGCCGTCACGCCGAGAAACACCGTGATCTCACTGACAAAGCCGCTCATGCCAGGCAGGGCCAGTGAGGCGAGGGAGCTGGCCAGGAAGAAGGCGAAGGTGATCGGTAGAGCTTTGGCCAGGCCCCCCATGTTGGGGATCGACAGGGTTTCGGTGCGCTCGTAGAACACACCGGTGACAAAGAACATGGCGGCGGCGATCAGGCCATGGCTGATCATCTGCAGCATGGCGCCACTGAGGCCGAGGGCATCGATCGCGCCGATTCCCACCAGCACGAAGCCCATGTGGCTCACCGAGCTGCAGGCGATACGGCGCTTGACGTTGTCTTGAGCGAAGGCGTTCAGCGCCCCGTAAATGATGTTGACGATGCCCAGCACGATCAGGGCTGGCGCTAGCTGCAGGTGGATCTCCGGCAGCATCTGCACGTTGAAGCGCAGCAGGGCATAACCGCCCATCTTGAGCAGCACCCCCGCCAGCAGCATCGACACCGGCGCGTTGGCTTCGCCGTGGGCATCGGGCAGCCAGGTGTGCAGCGGGAACATCGGCAATTTCACGCCGAAGCCCACCAGGAAGCCCAGATAGCAGAGCAGGCCGAAGGTGCCTCCAGGGGACCGGGTGGAGAGCTCCGAGAGGTTGAAGGTGAAGGTGTCGCCAGAGAGGGCGAGGGCCAGGCCGCTGAGCAAGATCAGCAGGGAAGCTGTGGCGGTGTAGAGGATGAACTTGGTGGCCGCGTATTGGCGTTGCTTGCCGCCCCAGATGGCGATCAGCAGGTAAACGGGTACCAGCTCCAGTTCCCAGGCGAGGAAGAAGAGCAGGAAGTCTTGGGAGAGAAACACCAGGCCCTGGGCCGAGGCCTGCACCAGCATCAAACCGAAGTAGAGCCGGGTTTTGCGCTGGATGTTCCAGCTGGCCGCAACCGAGAGCAGCGTGACCACGCCAGAGAGGAGCACCAGAGGAGCGGAGAGGCCATCGGCTGCCAGGGACCACTCCAAGCCAAGGGCTGGCACCCAGCTGACCCGCTCCACCAGTTGCAGGCCACTGTCGGAGCCGTCGTAATGCTGGCTGAAGCAAACCAGCATAAGAGCCAAGTCGACCCCCAGGGCCCCCAGGGCCAGGGTGCGCGGCCATTTCGGATCGCTGCCATCTCCTGGCAGCAGGGGCATCAACAGGGCGACCGCCGCCGGGAGCAGCACGATCAGGCTTAACCAAGGAAACGCGCTGTCCTCGGTGGGCAGGGCAAGGCTGGACGCGGCGAGCAGGGGCAGGTTGGCGTCCATCACGGCCCGGTTGCAGATCTGGTAATTCCCAGGGCAGGACCGAGATCGGACCCTGTTGGAATCGGCGATGAATCTATCAGTCGCCCCAGGGGAGTTGAGTAAAAATACTTAGATCGCTGGATTCAGCTGGGGGCTCCGGCCGGTTGATCGGGCAGCGCTTCCCAGCGGCTTCCCTCCTGCTGGAGTGGCAACACCTCGGAGCGCGATTCCACGCCGGCCTGGTGCCAGGCCCGCACCATTGCCGTGCTCACCGCTTCGGCCACGGGCTTGGGGCAGAGGGCCAGCAGGCTGGGGCCGGCGCCGCTGATCACGCAGCCCCAGGCGCCAGCGGCCAGAGCCGCTTCTCGCACGGCCTTGCCGCCATGGATCAGACCCCAGCGGTAAGGCTCATGCAAGCGGTCGTGCATGCCATCGGTGATCAGGTCGCCGTTGCCGGTGCGCAGCCCCTGCAGCAGCAGCGTCAGCGATCCCAGGTTGATCACCGCATCACCCACCGGAATCGACTTGGGCATGGCACGGCGGGCTTCGCTGGTGGTGAGCCGGATGGCGGGGATCGCCACCACGGCCTGCACCTCCGGCGACCACTCGCAACGCACCACCCGCCAACGGTGGGAAGCGGCTTTGGCGGTCATGCACAGCCCGCCCACCAGGGAGGGCACCACGTTGTCGGGATGGCCTTCGATGTCGATGGCCAGTTCCAGCAGCTTCTCGCGGCTGAGGGGCTCGCCCACCAGGGCGTTGGCGCCGATCAGGCCAGCCACAATCGCCGTGGCGCTGCTGCCCAGGCCACGGGCCGGTGGCACGGCCAAGCGCACCCGGGCCTCGAGGGCTACCGGCTCCTCACCGGCTTCCTTCCACACCCGTTGGGCGGAGCGATACACCAGGTTGTCGGGGCCCCCGCGCAGGTGGGCGCCCTCGCTGCCTTCGATGATCAGATCGAAGCGCTCACTGCCACCCTCGATGCAGCGCATCTGGAAAACGTTGTCTAGATCAAGAGCCGCTCCGAGGCAGTCAAAGCCAGGGCCCACATTGGCTGTGGTGGCGGGAACGTGAACCACAACCCCTTGGCCGACCCGGGGGCGCACCATGCAACAACGTCTGCTCGACCCAGTGTCTCAGGCCGCCCAATCTCAGGCCACCAGCATGCGCGCTCGGCAGGCGGCGCTGAACTGGCCGATCGCGGCATCGAGTACGGCGGTGATCGGCATGTCGGCCAGCACGGCGGCGAGGCGTCCCTTGCGCAGAAAGGCCTCCGTGAAACCGGGCGACTGGAGGGCCGCCAGCAGTTTTGCGGCGGTACCGCCGGCCAGCCACACCCCGCCGCGGCTCAGGCCGGCCAGGGCGAGATCGCCGCAGACGCTGCCGTAACAGCTGATCCAGAGCGCCAGGGCTTCGCCCGCCAGGGCATCGCCCCGGGCGGCGGCTGCGGCCACTGCCGCTGGTAAGGCGTCTCCATCCACCAAGGCGCTGAGGGGATGGCCGGCGTCCGGGTGGCGACTGGCCAGCAACCAGCGCGCCACCTCGCCGAGCCCCGTGCCACTCACCACCCGCTCAATCGACACCCGCTCCAGACCGCGTGCAGCGGCCAGCCATTGCTTGAGCTCCCACTCCGCCTGGCTGCGGGGGGCAAATTCGCCATGGGCGGCTTCGCTGGCCATGGCAACCAGGCCTGAGGGCGTGGGCACCCCGTAGGCCACCCCCAGGCCCGTTCCCGCCCCCAACACCAGCAGTGGCGCTTCGGGCCGAGGTCGCCCCGGACGGATCGGGGCCTGCTGGTGCTCGGCGAGGTGGGGCAGCCCGTAAATCAGAACAGCGAAATCATTGACCAACGCGACCTGGCCGATCCCGGTTGCGCTCGCCAGCCGTGCCTCGTCCAGCTGCCAGCTGAGGTTGGTGAGCTGGGCTTGCCCCCCCTCCACCGGCCCGGCCACCGCCAGGCAGGCCGCTGCCGGGGGCTGGTGGGATCCGGCAGCCAGGAAGGCACGCACCATGGGCGCTAGATCGTCCCAGTCGGCCGATGAATAGCGCTCGCTGCCCAGCAGGCTCAGGTTGCCTTTCTCCCCCAGCGCGTAGAGCGCCAAGAGGGTTTTGGTGCCACCGATGTCGCCGGCCAGCAGGGTGGTCATGGCTGTGCGCTGAGCCCCAGCCCTGCGGCGCGGTGGGCATTGGCACCCGTCGCGGCCGCGAGCAGATCGGCCACGGACGCGCTGCCTAGATCCCCATCGCGGCGGCTGCGCAGGCTCACCTGGCCGCTTTCGGCCTCTTTGGCGCCGATCACAGCCAGCACAGGGATCTTCATCTGCTCGCCGTTGCGGATCAGCTTGCCAAGGCGATCGCCGGAGTGGTCGATCCTGGCGCGCACGCCCGCGGCGTTGAGCTGGCCGAGGAGCTCCTCGGCGTAGGGCATCACCTCATCGGTGACCGGCAGCAGCCTGATCTGCTCGGGGGCCAGCCAGAAGGGGAAATCGCCGGCGTAGTTCTCGGTCATGATCCCGAAGAACCGCTCCAGCGAGCCGAAGATGGCGCGGTGGATCATGATCGGGCGCTGGCGCGTGCCATCGGCGGCCACGTACTCCAATGCGAAGCGCTCCGGCAGGTTGAAGTCGAGCTGGATCGTGGAGCACTGCCACATCCGGCCGATGGCGTCTTCGATTTTGAGGTCGATCTTGGGGCCGTAGAAGGCGCCGCCGCCCTCGTCGATCTTGTAGGCCCAGCCCTTGCGGTTCAGCGCTTCGATCAGGCCCTGGGTGGCCAGTTCCCACACGGCGTCCTCGCCGATCGATTTCTCCGGCCGGGTGGAGAGGTTGATCTCGTAATTGCGGAAATCGAAGGTGCTGAGGATCTGCTCGGTGAGATCGAGGATGCGCAGGATCTCATCGCTGATCTGCTCCGGCAGGCAGAACACGTGGGCGTCGTCCTGGGTGAAACCGCGCACCCGCATCAGCCCGTGCATCACGCCGGGGCGTTCGTAGCGATACACGGTGCCCAGCTCGGCCCAGCGGATCGGCAGCTCCCGGTAGCTGCGCAGGGTGCTGGCGTAGGTGAGCACGTGGAACGGGCAGTTCATCGGCTTGAGCTGGTATTGGCGCTCATCCACCTGCATCGGGCCAAACATGCTCTCGGCGTAGAAGTCGAGGTGGCCGGAGGTCTTCCAGAGGCTGATGTCGGCCACGTGGGGCGTGTACAGAAGCTCGTAGCCCGCTTTGAAGTGCAGATCCCGCCAGAGGTCTTCGATCAGCAGGCGCATGCGGGCACCGCGCGGATGCCAGAACACCAGGCCAGCGCCGGCCTCATCCTCGATCGAAAACAGGTCCAGATCGGTGCCCAGGCGCCGATGGTCGCGGCGTAGGGCTTCCTCCTTGCGGCGCTTGTGTTCGGCCAGCTGCTCAGGGGTTTCCCAGGCGGTGCCGTAGATGCGTTGCAGCTGGGCCTTGGTTTCATCGCCGCGCCAGTAGGCGCCCGCCACACTTTCGAGCTCAAAGGCCTTGGCGTTCAGTTCGCTGGTGTTGGCCACGTGGGGGCCGGCGCAGAGGTCCCACCACTCCTCGCCGAGGGTGTAGAGGCTGATGGGCTCCTGGATGCCCGCGAGGATTTCGAGTTTGTAGGGCTCGTTCTGGGCCTGGATCCGGCTCTCGGCCTCGGCCCGACTCACCTCGATCCGCTCGAGCGGCAGCTTCTTGTTGATGATCCGGATCATCTCCTTCTTGATCGCCTTGAGGTCGGCCTCGGTGAAGGGATCAGGGCTGTCGAAGTCGTAGTAGAAGCCGCTCTCGGTCCAGGGGCCGATGGTCACCTGGGCCTTCGGGAAGAGCTTCTGCACCGCCATGGCCATCACGTGGCTCATCGAGTGGCGGATGCGAAGCAACCGCTCGCTCTCGCTGGTTTTGGGCAGGGCGATCGGTGCGGGCTCGGCGCTGCTGGTGGTCACGGGCACGGGCACAGATCGCGCGTCGATCAAGGGCGAGGGACGATCCTACGCAGCGCTCCTAGGCTGAATCGATGGGTTCCTCCTCTCCCCCTCCAGCCCCGGAATCATCTGGGGCACTGCTTGATCAGCTGCTGGGTTCCCTGCTGGGCGACTTCAGCACCTGGTTTGAGCGCGGGCTGGTGCTGCTCGACCACTGCCCCGAAACGGTGATGCCTGAGGAGCAGCAACATGAGCTGCGGGCCCGGCTGGAGCTGGCCCGTAAAGAGCTCTCAGCTGCCAGCAGCCTGCGCCAGGCTGCCCCGATCCCGATGGCCCTGGAGATGGAGACCCTGGCGCCTTGGCACAAGCTGGTGCTTACGGTGTGGAACCTGTCGGCCAGCCTGCGGATGCAGGGCGTGCCCCTGCCGGAGATGGAGTGGCCCGCCGGATTGCCCCTGCCAGGGGCGCCTGGATCCAGATTCTCTGAGGAGCCGTCGCAGTAGAGATGCGGAGCTCGCGACGGCTGCTCAGCGCGGAGCAACGCAACCTGGCCCTGGCCTATGGCCTCTGGGCCATCGGTTGCCTGGGTGTGTGCGGCGTGCACCGCTTTTACAACCGCAAGCCCCTCAGCGGTGTCCTCTGGCTGCTCACCTTCGGCTTCTGCTTTGTGGGTCAGCTGGTGGATCTCTGGCTGATGCCGGAGTTGGTGCAGCAGGCCAATGCGTCCCTGCTGCTGCGGGGCGGTCCGCCATCGGTGGAGCGCCAGCTGGTGCAATTGGCCCGCCGCAGCGGTGAAGCCGGTTTCACCCTCAACGATGCCCTCCTGGAGATGGACCTGCCTCTGGGCGTGGAGAGTCGCGAGGTGCGTGAGGAAATCGAACGCTTGCTGCACGCCCAGCTGCTCGATGTCGCCAACGACCCGCGGGGGCGGGTGATTTACCGGGAGCCGTGAGCATGCGCCGCCCCACGCTGGTGCGCGCCGCCGGGATCGCGGCTGCCACCACGGTGCTCGCACTGGCGACCAGGGCCGGCGACGGCCGCGCCCTGCCTCTGGGGCTGTGGCGTTGCCCGGTGCGTCAGCTCACTGGAATTCCCTGCCCCACCTGCTATCTGACGCGGTCGGTGCTCGCCACCCTGCAGGGCGACCTGGCTCAGGCGCTGCATTGGCATGCCTTCGGGCCGCTGCTTGTGGCGCTGACGGTGGGTCTGGGCGTCTGGGTGGCTTTCGGCGGCCGTTTGTCTCGGCGCCCACTGCTCCAGGGAGCCGTCGTGTTGGCGGCGCTGGCGGTTGGCTACTGGTTGCTGCGGCTCTGGGGCTGGAGCCATGGCCAGCCTTTGCCGCCTTGACATGGCTGTCGGTTTTCGGCTCAAACCAGCAGCGAGGGGTAGATAAGTGGGACGCAGCGTGCGACGAGCGCTTGCGTCCCACTGAGTCTCAGTTGAATGAATGGGGGCGGGGATGCCAGCAAGCCATGGTTCAGGTGCAGCTCAGCTGCGCGGCAGAAAACCCAGGGCCTGGCGGACCCGCTCCAGGGTTTCGTTGGCCACCGCAGCTGCCTTGGCCTCCCCCTCCCGCAACACGGCTGCCACGGCACCGCTGTCCTGGCGCCACTGCGTGTAGCGCTCCTGCAACGGGCGCAGCGCTTCAACGGTGGCTTCCGCCAGCAGCGGCTTGAAGCTGCCCCAGCCCATGGCGGCGCACTCCTGGGTGGCCTGATCGCGGGTCTTGCCAGCCATCAGGGCGTAGAGGCCCAGCAGGTTGTCCGCTTCTGGTCGCTCGGGATTGCCAAACTCCAAACCCATGGTGGGGTCGGTTTTGGCCCGTTTGATCTTCTTGGTGATCAGCTCGGGAGGATCGAGCAGGCTGATCCGTGATCCCTCGTTGGGATCGCTCTTGCTCATCTTGGCGCTGCCATCGGTGAGGCTCATCACCCTGGCCCCCTCGCGCAGGATCAGGGGTTCGGGCACTTTGAGCACCGGGATCGGCTCGCCACTGGGGTCCCGCGGAGCAAAACGGGCGTTGATGCGCTGTTGGGCGATGTCGCGGGCCAGCTCCAGGTGCTGCTTCTGGTCTTCGCCCACCGGCACCAGATCGGCGTCGTACAGCAGGATGTCGGCGGCCATGAGCACCGGGTAATCCAGCAGCCCCACCGACACCTGATCGCCCTGTTTGATTGCCTTCTCCTTGAACTGGATCATCCGCTCCAGCCAGTTGAGCGGGGTGACGCAGTTCAGCAGCCAGGCCAGCTCGCAATGGGCGGCGACGTGGCTCTGCACGAACACCGTGGCGCGCTGGGGGTCAATGCCACAGGCCAAATACAGGGCTGCGGTCGTGAGGGTGTCCTCCGCCAGCCGTGCCGGGTCGTGGGGCACCGTGATCGCGTGCAGGTCGACCACGCAGAAGTAGGTGTCGTGGCTGTCCTGCAGGTCCACCCAGTTGCGGATGGCCCCCAGCCAGTTGCCGAGGTGCAAGGCCCCGGTGGGCTGGACCCCGGACAGAACCCTCGGCCGTGGCATGGGTCTCAGCTCTCGGTGCTGGTGTCGCCAGATGCGCTGACGGGTGCGTCCTCGGCAGCTTCGACGGCCGCATCAACCACGGCTTCGGCGTCGGTTTCGGCGACAGCTTCAACCACCTCGGGCGCCGGGGCCGGCGGTTTGCTGGGCCGGGCAAAGGGATCGATCCGGGGGGCGCGATCCTGACGGTCGCCACGCACTTCACCCGATCCGGGTCGGCGGTCGCCGCGGGGACGATCACCACGGGCGCCTTCGCCACGAGGCCCATCGCCACGGTTGCCTGCCTGGGCCCGTTGTTGGGCCACGAGCTCATCGAGTTGGCCGTCTTCAAGCAGTTGGGCCACGGTGCGGATCGCCAGGCCAAGGGCCGCCACCGTGGAGCGCAGGCCAAAGCTGTCTTGGATCGCCCTGGCAGCGCGCATTTCGTTGTCGCTCAGCCGGATGCGGAATCCGCCGGGTTCCCGGTTTCCGGGCGGGCGGCCCCCACTGGGACGTCCCCCCCGGTCGTCGCGGGGTTGGGAAGAGGTGGTGTCGTCGGCCATGGCCGCAGCCTTTGCAGTCAGGCGCAAGTGTGCCGCATCGGCTGGCCCAGGGGGGCTAGCCAGTGCAAGCTGTGGGCCTCCCGTTGACCGCCGCGGGCGAGCACGATCAACGGCAGGGCCCGCGTCACACCGGGCTCGCACTGACGCCGGTAGGTCTCCAGGAATTGCAGATAGCTCTGCAGAGTCCAACCGTGGTTGCCCCGGTCCTGGTGGTTCCAAAAGCGGCGCAGGGCGTCCTGGCAGGCCGGCTGGCCGAATTCCTGCCAGCAGCGCACCTGGGCAGACCAGGCCGGTTGGCCGGCGGCGATCCAGGCGCGGTAGCGCACCAGCTCGGGGGCTTCGCCGCTGGCATCCGGTGGCAGCACCGTGGCCAGCTGTTCCACAGGCACCCGTTGCAGCCGCAGCCAGCAGCGCTCGAGCAGGGCAACCGGCAAGGATCCGCACCAGCCCTGGGCAGCCTGGAGCTCAGCGCTCCAGGTTTCCACCAGCACCCGCTGCCGCAAGGTCAGCGCCTCGAGCAGCTCAGCCATGGGTCCCCTTGAAGGTGATCGCCGCACTGGCGTATTCACGCGGTTCAAGGTGAATGGTGCAGCGCACCCTGCCGAACTGGTCCTGCAGGTGCTCCTCCACCAGCTCTGTGATCCGGTGGGCCGTGGCCAGGTCCGTCGCATCCACCACCATGTGCATGTCGATGAACACCTGCTGGCCCAAGACACCCCGGCTGGCGATGTCATGGCAGTTGAGCACCCCGGGCACGTTCATGGCCACCTGGTGGATGGCTTCAGGGGCGATGGCGATCTGGTCCACCAACTGGGGCAGGTTGGCGCGCAGCACCCTCCAGCACACCCGCACCAGCAGCAGGCAGAGGGGGATGGCCAGGGCGACATCCAGCCAGTTGAGCTTCAGCCAGACCGCCCCACTCAGACCCACCAGCACCACAACAGTGGTCCAGATGTCACTGCTGGTGTGGGTCGCATCGGCTGTCAGCAGGGCGCTGCCAAGCCGCCGGCCTTCCTCGCGCTCATAGCTGGCCAACAGGATGTTGAAACCCAGCACCAGCAGCAACACCACCAGCTCCTGGCCCTCCAGCCGCAGGGGCTGAAACCCACCCCGCAGGCGCTCGACGGCGGTTTGGAGAATTTCAAAAGCGGTGAACAGGATGAAGGCCGCAATCGCCAGCGCTCCGATGGCCTCGTACTTGTGGTGGCCGTAAGGATGGTCGCGGTCGGGTTCGGGATCCGACAGGCTGTTGGTCAGCAGACCAAGCAGGCTGGAGAAACCGTCGGTGGCGCTGTGCATCGCATCAGCAAGAATCGCCAGCGATCCTGTGAACAGGCCGAGCACAACTTTCAACAGCGTCATGCTGACGTTGACCACCAAGGCCACCAGCAGCACGCGTTGTACCTGCTGGCGGTGGTCCTGCTGGGCCGCCGGCTGCCGTTGCATCCTGTCGCGGTTGTCGCTCAACCCTGGAGCCGCCAAGACACGCACTCAACTTAGTGACTTTTGGCGGAGGCGCCGCGTTCCAAGCTGAGCTAGAGATGCACCAATTCCAATTCGTCCAGCGCCGTTGCCCCCGCCGGTGATCCTCCCCGAGCTTGCTGGCCTGACTGCGGCCCGCCAGGCCGTTCCCGCTCCCTTGAGGCCCTGGCTCCCGGCGATTGGCCTGGGGCTGGGTGGCTGGGTGGCTACCGATGTCCTGCTGCGGCTCAGCCATCTGCCCCTTTCGCCTGGATTCACCCTGGCGGGGCTGGCTCTGGGGGCTTGGTGGCTGCGACGCCCCCGCCCGATTGGACCCCCTGCCACCGATGTTCCAGGCTGGCTGGAACGGCTGGAGCAGCTGCAGCTTCAGTTTGCCCAGCTGGAGGAAGAGGGGGCTGAGGCGCACCAGCTGCGGGCAACCCAGCTGGCCGCGTTGCGGGAAGAGTTGGCACGGCCGGGCCTGATGTTGGCCCTGGTGGGCACCCAGCCCCCGGGGGCGGAGCTTCAGCCTGCGCTGGTGGAGGCCCTGCGCGGGCCCGAAACCTTGCTGCTGCATTGGGCCCATCCGCTGCCCGCCTGGAGTGCGGCCTGGTCGTGGCCGCCGCTGTTTGAGGCCTGTGATGGCTTGATCCATCACCTGCGCACGCCCCTCTCCGCCGCCGATCTGCGCTGGCTGGAAGCCCTGCCTAGCGGCCAGCCGGCCTGGTTGTTGGTGGATCGCAGCAACCAGACCCAGGAGCCGCTGGCCGCCGAGCTGGAATCTCAGCTGGGGCCTGAATTGGCCCAGCGCCTGTTGTTCTGGGATGGACAACCCCAGAGCCTGGCGGCGAGCCTCGCTCCCTTGGCGCGGCAGCTGGCCAGCACCGCCCCGGCCCTGCGTCGGGACCGCCAGCTGCGCAGGTTGCAGCAGCTCCATGGCCGCTGGCAGAGCGATCTGGAGCGGCTGCGCCGCCAGCATTTTCTGCCGCTGCAGCGCCGCACCCAGTGGCTGGTGGCTGCCGGTGTGGTGGCGGCCCCCCTGCCGAGCCTCGATCTGTTGGTGCTGGCGGTGGCCAACGGGTTGATGCTGCGGGACATGGCCCGCATCTGGAACTGCCCCTGGACCCTGGAGCAGTTGCAGGCGGCTGCCACCGAACTGGCCAAGGCCTCTCTAGCCCTCGGGGTGGTCGAGTGGAGCAGCCAGGCCCTGGCCGGGGTGGTCAAGTGGCACGGCGCCACCTGGTTGGTGGGTGGGGCGATGCAGGCCCTCAGTGCCGCCTACCTCACCCGGGTGGTGGCCCGTGCCATGGCCGACATGCTCGCCCTTTCCGTTGGCGTGCCGGAACCGGATCTGGCCGCCATCCAACGCCAGGCGCCCCTGCTGGTGTCCCGAGCTGCGGAGGCGGAAAAGCTCGATTGGGCAGCGTTCCTTGAGCAGGCACGCCAGTGGTTGCGCAGCCAGTCGGCCGCGGGTCTGCCCGCCCCTGGGGTATGACGCCCTTGCTCGAGATGGATCAGCGGGTGGTGTTTGCCTTCTCGCTCACCCTGGCGGCAGGATTGTGCACGGGGCTCGGCAGCCTGCTGGGGCTGGTGTCGCGGCGGTTCAGCCCCAGGGTGCTCACCCTGTCGCTGAGCTTCTCTGCCGGTGTGATGATCTACGTCTCCTTCGTGGAGATCTTTCCCAAGGCCCGGGAGTCGTTGGCGCTGGGACTGGGGCCGGCCGCGGGTTACGCCGCCACCGTGCTGGCTTTTTTCGCCGGCATGTTGCTGATTGCCCTGATCGACAACGCCCTGCCCTCCCACAATCTGGCTCTCACGGATGGGGATCAGTCCGGCGTGAAGTCGCAAACCCTTTTGCGCACGGGTTTGTTTTCGGCGCTGGCGATTGCCATTCACAACTTTCCAGAGGGTCTGGCCACCTTTGTGGGGGCCCTCTCCAGCCCACGCCTGGGGATTGGCATCGCCATTGCCATCGCCATCCACAACATTCCGGAGGGGCTGGCGATCTCCGCGCCCGTGTATTTCGCCACCGGCAGCCGTCGCAAGGCCTTCTGGGTGTCGTTTGCGTCGGGCCTGGCGGAGCCGATTGGCGCCGTGGTGGGGTACCTGTTTTTGCGCCCCTACCTCGGCAACACCGTGATGGGTCTGGTGTTCGCCAGTGTGGCCGGGCTGATGGTCTACATCTGCCTCGATGAGCTGCTGCCGGCCGCCCAGCGCACTGGTGCCCACCATCACCTGATGATTGCGGGAGTGACGGCGGGGATGGTGGTGATGAGCATCTCTCTGGTGTTGCTGGCCTGAGGTGAACGCCCTTCCTGCCGATCGCACCGCCCAGCAGCGCTGGCCCTGGTGGCCCCTGCTGCCGCTCTACCCCTACGGCCTCCGCCGCACCGTGGTGCGTGAGCTGATTCCCGAACAGGTCTGGAGTCTGGAGCAGCTGCAGGGGGTGTTCTACGTGGCGGTGCCGATCCGCATGACGGTGGTGCGGTTGCGCGCCGGGCTGATGCTCTACGCCCCGCTGCCGCCCACCGGTGAGGTGCGCGGGGCCCTGGCCGAGCTGGAAGCTCGCTATGGGCCGGTGCTCACGATCGTGCTGCCCACCAGCTCGGGCCTGGAGCACAAGTTGCCCCTGCCAGCCCTGGCGCGGGCCTTCCCGGCGGCGCAGGTGTGGGTGACCCCGCGGCAATGGAGCTTTCCCGTGCAGCTGCCCCTGAGCTGGCTGGGCTTTCCAGCCCAGCGCACTCGGGTGCTGTTTGAGCAGGGGCTGCCCCACACCGATGAACTGCGCTGGATCCCCCTGGGTCCGCTGGATCTGGGCCTGGGCACCTTCATGGAAGCGGCTTGCCTGCATTGCGCCAGCGGCAGCCTGCTGGTTACCGATGCCCTGGTGGCGATCAGCGCCGAGCCGCCCGAGCTGTTTGCCGCCGATCCCAGCCCCCTGCTCTTCCACGCCCGGGAGCGGGGTGACGACCCCCTGCTCGATACCCCTGAGCAACGCCGTCGCGGTTGGCAGCGCCTGGTGCTGTTTGCCTCCTACCTGCGCCCAGAGCCGTTGCAGGTGCCCGGCTGGCGGGAGCTGCTCTCCGGGCTGCTGGCCCCGGGCGTGCGGGAGAGCCGCGCCTATTTCGGGCTTTACCCCTTCCGCTGGCAGCAACACTGGCAGCAGGAATTCCGGCGGTTGGTGCCGGGCGAGGGCTCGGCCCTACTGGTGGCGCCGGTGCTGGAGCGGTTGGTGTTCCCGCGCTGCCAGGCGGCTCTACTGGGCTGGATCCGGGCGTTGGCGGCTCATCCGGAGCTGCGCTGGCTGGTGCCGGCTCACTACGACGCGCCTGTCCCCTGCAGTCCTGAACGGCTCATGGCCCTGGCCGATGCGCTCGAGGGGCGTCCCTGGGCCCCGGACAACGGCAGCTGGGCCTATCTCGCTGGTATCGATCGCGCGTTGTTGCAGCTTGGGCTGGTGCCCAACCAACCGCTGCAACCCGAAGTGATGGAGCCAAGCCCGACGGAGTCGGATCGTTCGGAATCAGATCGTTCGCAATCAGACGAGGAGCGGCTCAGAGCCTGAGTTCACCAGGATCGGCGTCCAGCTCCGAATCCAGATCGCCACAGCCCAGCAAGCTGGTGTCAAGCTCCATGCGCTGCTCCATCTGGCGCAGGAAGTAACCGGTCATCATGGCGGAGGCCAGCAGGCCAGCCAGGTTGTCGCGGTTGGTTTGGATCTTCACTTCAAACTGCTCGCCGGGAAGCATGCCCAGCAGGCCTTGCACGTTGTGGCGAATGATGTCCTGAATGTCGCCGCTGGCCGAGCGCGCCACCCGTTGCAGCACATCCGGAGATTGCTCCTGGAGGTACTGGATCAGCGAGTTGCCGCTGATCGCTTCGTTGTCGGTGGTCAGGAACTCCGGGTTGAACATCGCCGGTGTGCGCTGCGTCCGAATTGCACCCTACCCCAGCTCTCCCGCTGCACCAGGGGGGTGGCCCAGGAGGGAGAACCGTAACCAGCCGAATCGGTTGAGCGGCCAGTAGCGCAGCACCGCCGTGCCGATCACCGCCGCTCGGGGCAGGGGGCCCCACAGGTGGGAATCCAGGCTGGCGTTGCGGTTGTCGCCCAGCACCAGCAGGTGATCCGGCGGCACCGTCAAGGGCTCCAGGTGGTAGTTCATCGGTTCGGCCGACCAATCCATCGGGGCTGGAGCACCGTTGCGCCAGAGCACCCCCTCGCGCACCTCCACCCGGTCGCCGGCTTCGGCCACCACCCGCTTGATCAGGGCGGCATTGGGGTCGTAGCCCGCCTCGAGCAGGGCCGGCGGCGGGTGGAAGACCACCACGGAGCCAATGGGCACGGGGCGATGCAGGCGGGCCCGCAGCTTCTCCACCAACACCCGGTCCTGCAGTTGCAGCGTCGGCAGCATCGAGCCGGAGGGGATCCAGCGGGGTTCCAGCACCGCCCAGCGCAGCACCAGAGCCAGCACCACCCAGGCCAGCACAGGCAAAACCTGACGGCGCAGGGCCTGCAACAGGCCGTTGGTGCTGCTGGAATTGCTGGGGGGCGTTGGGGCCAAGGGCGCAAGGGAGGATGGTTGCCCCATCCTGTATGGCCCCGGCTTGGAGTTGGCCCGTCGCAATCTGGAGGTGGCGCTACTGCTGCTCAGGACCCTGATGGCGCGGGGGCTCAGCCATGCCGTGCTTTGCCCCGGCAGCCGCTCCGGCGCCCTGGCCATGGCGGCAGGGGTGCTGGAGGGCCGCGGGCTGATCCTCCACACCGCTGTGGATGAGCGCTCCGCAGCCTTTTTTGCTCTGGGCCTTGGCCGGGCCTCGGGCCGGGCGGCTGCGGTGATCACCACCTCGGGCACGGCCGTCGCCAACCTGCTGCCGGCGGCGGTGGAAGCCGACTACGGCACCATTCCGCTGCTGCTGATCACGGCGGATCGGCCCGATCGCCTCAAGGGCTGCGGCGCTAACCAGACCGTCAATCAGGAGTGCTTCCTGGCGGCGAGTGTGCGCTGGCTAGGGCAGGGGGATGGCTCTGGCCTTGCCGCCATGGCCGATGGCGCGATCATCCAGTTGGCGGAAGCTGCCCTGCTGGCGACGGCGGCGACGGGCCAGCCGCCTGGGCCCGTGCACCTCAATCTTCCCTTCGAGGAGCCCCTCCACGCCGATGGACTCGCCTTGCTGGAGGCAGCTGATGGCTTGGAATGGCCCGAGTGCATTGGGCCCGAGTCGCGAGCGCCGGCGCCAGCTCCCCCACGCCCAGCTGGGGGGATGCCGCGCCCCGATCCGGATCGTCCCGGTGTGGTGGTGGCTGGGCCCTGGCGCGGCCTGCCCCAGCATTGGGATGCCCATGTGGAGGCGCTGCGCCGCTGGCAACGGCGCACGGGTTGGCCGGTGCTGGCCGATGGTCTGAGCGGTCTGCGCGGCCTGGCGGAGCTCGATCTGGTGGCCGGTTACGACCTGCTGCTGGATGGCTCGGATGTCAGCCTCCAGGCTCCTCAGGTGTTGCGCCTGGGGCCTCTGCCAGCGAGCCGCCGCTTGCAGCGCTGGCTCGCCGGCCTGGACGCGCAGCACTGGCTGGTGAGTGAGAGCGATCCGCGCGGACTCGATCCCCTGGGCACGGGCTGCCATCAGAGCGCAGCGGGCTTAGCGGCCTGGGTCGCCGGCTGGCCCCACGCCACCTGGCGGGGGCAGCCCAGCTCCGTGGCCCTGCAGCTGGCGGCGGCCTGGCGGCAGCGGGAGGACGCCCTGCAGGTGATGTTGAGCACGGTCCTGCCCCCCGGCAGCCCGGGGGAGCCGGCGCTGGCGCGTGCACTGGGGACTCTGCTGCCGGCGGGTCTGCCGCTCGTGATCGCCAACAGCAGTCCGGTGCGCGACTGGGAAAGTTTTGGCGACCCGGCGGCCCCAGCCAGGCCGGTTTACGGCTTCCGGGGCGCCTCTGGCATCGACGGCACCTTGTCGATCGCCTGCGGGGTGGCGGAAGCCTTGGGCCAGGCGGTGCTGCTCACTGGGGATCTGGCCCTGCTGCACGACAGCCATGGCTGGCTGTGGCGCCAGCAGCTTCACGGCCGCCTCACCGTGATCCTGATCAACAACGATGGCGGCGGCATCTTCGAGCAGCTGCCGATCCGCACCACGCCAGCCCAGGCCCTCGATTTTGAGCGGCTGTTCGCCATGCCCCAGCCGTTGGATCCCTTGGAGTTGGCGGCGGTCCATGGGGTGCCGGGGCGCAGGGTCCAGGCCGCTTCTGACTGGGAGCTCCAGCTGGCCTGGGCCCTGCAGCAGCCGTTGGCGCTGTTGGAGTGGGTTAGTGATCGGCGCGTCGATGCGGGCCGGCGGCAGGAGCTGCGCAGAATGGCCGCCGTTCCCGAGCTGCAGCCGTGACGGCCTCCTCCATCCCCTCGGCACCGGTGGCCTGGCAACCCGCAGGCTCCTACGAGGACATCCTGTTTGACCTCTGTGAGGAGGGCATCGCCCGCATCACGATCAACCGGCCCCACAAGCGCAACGCCTTCCGGCCGCGCACCGTGCAGGAGCTATGCGATGCCTTTTCGCGGGTTCGCGACAATCCCCGCGTCGGTGTGGTGCTGTTCACCGGGGCTGGCCCCGCCCCCGACGGCGGTTGGGCGTTCTGTGCCGGCGGCGACCAGAGCGTGCGCGGCGAGGGGGGTTACGTCGATGAGTCGGGTCTGCCCCGGCTCAACGTGCTCGATCTGCAGCGGCTGATCCGCAGCCTGCCCAAGGTGGTGATCGCCCTGGTGGCTGGTTACGCCATCGGCGGCGGGCAGGTGCTGCATCTGCTCTGCGACCTGAGCCTGGCTGCCGAGAACGCCGTGTTTGGCCAGACCGGGCCCCGCGTGGGCAGCTTCGACGGGGGCTTTGGCGCGGGGTATCTGGCCCGGGTGGTGGGCCAGCGCAAGGCCCGTGAGATCTGGTTCCTCTGCCGCCAGTACGGCGCCCAGCAGGCCCTGGAGATGGGCCTGGTGAATGCGGTTGTGCCCCTGGCGGAGCTGGAGGCGGAGGGGGTGCGCTGGGCGTTGGAAGTGCTCCAGCACAGCCCCACGGCGATTCGCTGTCTCAAGGCCGCCTTCAATGCCGAAACCGATGGCTTGGCCGGTATTCAGGAGCTGGCCGGCCAGGCCACCCACCTCTTCTACCGAACGGCAGAGGGCCAGGAGGGCCGCAATGCCTTCATGGAGAGGCGCTCTCCCGATTTTTCTGACGCTCCCTGGTTACCTTGAGGACCAGGGGCTCGTCAGGGCGAGGGATAGACGTTGGCGATGGGGTGGCGGCGATGGGGTGGTGGCGATGGGGTGGTGGCGATGCGGTTGCTAGGCAAGGCCCTTGGGTTTGGGCTCCTGATGGTGACGGCTGGCATGCCTGGCCGGGCTGCCCCCGACCCTCCGGCTGCCGCGATCAGCTCCCCGGCTGCCGTGATCAGCTCCCCGCCTGCCGCTGCTGATCGCTATCTCGTGCTGGATCGACGTCAGCGCCGCTTGACGGTTTTTGAGGGGGGGCAGGAACGGCGCCGCTTTCCGGTGGGGGTTGGCCGCCCCGGCTGGGAGACTCCCGTTGGCCAGTTTTCGGTGATTGAACTGGCGGTGGATCCCACCTGGGAGCACCCCGCCACCGGTCGCCGCATCCCGCCGGGCCCTGCCAATCCTTTGGGCAGCCGCTGGATCGGCTTCCATCGCGATTGCAACGGCCGCGTTGGTTTCAACGGCACGGAGCACCTGGTGGTGAAGGGCTGCGTCAGTGCAGGCTTCCATGGCACCCCCCAGCGCGACAGCGTCGGCCGGGCCGTGTCCCACGGCTGCGTGCGCCTGCTGGATGAACATGTGCGCGAGTTGTTCGAGCTGGTGCAACTCGGCACCCCCGTGATGGTGCTGCCTTAGCGGCGCCCGTAGAGTTGCGCCCACCTCGGTGCACCAGGTATGCGGATCTTGTTTGCGGCGGCCGAATGCGCGCCGATGATCAAGGTTGGCGGCATGGGAGACGTCGTTGGATCGTTGCCGCCGGCCCTTGCTGCCCTGGGCCACGACGTGCGCATCATCCTGCCGGGATACGGAAAGCTGTGGTCGAAGCTGCAGGTGTCGCCCGAGCCGATCTGGCGCGGCCACACGATGGGCAACGACTTCGCTGTTTTTGAGGCGCGCCACCCCACCAATGGCCTCACCCTGTATCTGGTGGGCCATCCGGTGTTTGATCCGGAGCGCATCTACGGCGGAGAAGACGAGGACTGGCGCTTCACATTCTTTGCCAGTGCTACTGCCGAATTTTGCTGGCATCACTGGAAGCCCCAGGTGCTGCATTGCCATGACTGGCACACCGGCATGTTGCCGGTCTGGATGCATCAGGATCCGGAGATCAGCACCGTGTTCACCATCCACAACCTGAAATACCAGGGGCCGTGGCGCTGGAAACTCGATCGCATCACCTGGTGTCCCTGGTACATGCAGGGGGACCACACGATGGCGGCGGCGCTGCTCTACGCCGATCGCGTCAATGCGGTGTCGCCCACCTATGCCATGGAGATTCGAACGCCCCAGTACGGCGAGCATCTCGATGGTCTGCTGAATTTCATCAGCGGCAAGCTGCGCGGCATCGTCAACGGCATCGACACTGAAGACTGGAATCCGGCCGTTGATGCCACCCTGCCGGCTCGGTTCTCGGCCACCGATCTGGCCCCCCGGCCTGTCAACAAACAGGCCCTGCAGGAGCGTTTCGGGCTGGCGGTGAATCCCCGTTCCTACCTGCTGGGGATGGTGAGCCGACTGGTGGATCAGAAGGGCGTTGATTTGCTGCTGCAGGTGGCCGATCGGGTGCTGGCCTACACCGACAGCCAGATCGTGGTGCTGGGCACGGGCGATCGCACCTATGAAAGTGGGCTGTGGCAGATGGCGTCGCGCCATCCCGGTCGCTTCGCCGTGTTCCTTACCTACGACGATGCCCTCTCCCGGCTGATTTACGCCGGCAGCGACGCCTTCCTGATGCCGAGCCGCTTTGAGCCCTGCGGCATCAGCCAGATGTTGGCCATGCGTTATGGCTCGATCCCGGTGGTGCGCATGGTGGGCGGTCTGGTCGACACCGTGCCCCCCAACGATCCGCTGGCTGGTAGCGGCACCGGCTACGGCTTCGACCGTTACGAGCCGATCGACTTCTACACCGCGATCGTGCGCTCCTGGGAGGCCTACCGCAACCAGGCCAGCTGGCAGGACCTGCAGCGCAGGGCCATGGCCGTGGATTTCAGTTGGGCCCGCTCGGCCCTGGCCTATGACGCCATGTACCGCGATGTCTCTGGGGTCAAGGAACCAACGCCCGAGGCGTCCGATGTGGAGCGCTTCTCCCAGGGTCAGGATGCCGACCCCAGCCGCCGCGGCCTGGCGTCGCTGCTGAAGCGCCGTTGAATCCTCTCCGGTGACGCCCCCCCGTGACGCCCCCCGTGACGCGCCCCTAGACGCCGCAAGCCCTGCGACGGACTCTGCGCCCTATCCAGCTCCTTACGAGGAGCCATGGGGGCGCCTGGCGGGCGATCTGGGTGCCGTGGTGGCTAGTTCGGGCTTGAAGCTGCGCGAGCTCTGGCGTCGCAATCGGGAGGGGGATCTCTCGGTGCCGGGGTTCTGGCCCGTCTCCTTGGCCCCCCTGTTCTGGCCGCTGCTAGTGGCCCTGGGCCTGGCCCTTGTGTTGGCGCTGATCCTGCGTTTTGCGCCCGGTCAGCACCACGCTGCGTCAGGCGTTCAACAACCTGTTCAACAACCTGTTCAAGAACAAGGTCAACAACAGGTCCCATCAGCCCTGTCACAACCTGTTTCCAAGTCTGCTTCACAAGCTGTTCAACAGCCTGGCCAGCAGCGTGCGGCGAATGTGCTCCAGCCCCCATCGCAGTCCCCATCCCCGCCCCAGTCGCCGCCCGAACCGCTGCTGGAGCTCGATCCCCTGTTGGCCCTGCTCGCCGAAGACGACCCGCAGGCCTGCATCGCCTCGGCCCGTCCGCACCCGCAGGCGAGCCGCCTCGATCTGGAGATGGCCGCCGCCTATCAGGCTCTGCTTCCGGAGCGCCGTCAACAGCTGGCCGACCACTGGCTGCAGCGCAGCCGGGAGCTGGGCTATGAACGGTTGCGGTTGCTGGATGGCAGCGGCACGGTGCTGGGCCAGGCGGCCCGGGTGGGTAGCGGCATGGTGCTGCTGGAGCTGTCCCCAGAGCCTCAGGCATGATCCTGGGCGTCGTCTCGCCCCGCACCGATGACCTTGCGCCTGGCCCAGCTGCAGGAGCTCTGGGGGATCCCCACGACTGGCTCCTTATCGGCCGCGCAAGCCGCAATCACCCTGGCTCCCCAGGCGATCTGCACCGACAGCCGTCACCTCGCCCCCGGCCAACTGTTTGTGCCACTGGTGGGCGAGCGCTTTGACGGCCACACGTTTGTTCCCGCTGCCCAGGAGCTGGGTGCCGCTGCTCTGCTGGCCCAGAACGGCCATCTCGATCTCGCTAGCCAGGAGGCGCTGATTGGGGAGGCCACCAAGGCGGGCGTTCCCCTCTGGCTGGTGCCAGACACCCTGCTGGCCTACCAGCAGCTCGCGGGCCTGTGGCGCCAGCAGCTGCAGGCGCCGGTGGTGGCGGTAACCGGTTCGGCCGGCAAAACCACCACGCGGGAGTTGATCCGGGCCGCCCTGGCTCCCCTGGGGGCGGTGAGCGCCTCTAGGGGCAACAACAACAACGACATCGGTGTCCCCCTGACGCTGCTCCAGGCCAGCTCCAACGACGCGGCTGTGGTGGTGGAGATGGGCATGCGGGGTCTGGGCGAGATCGAGCGCCTCAGCTGCAGTGCGCGCCCCGACGTGGCGGTGATCACCAACATCGGCACGGCCCACATCGGCCGGCTCGGCAGCCGCGAGGCGATCGCTACCGCCAAGTGTGAGATCACCGCCGGGCTGCGGCCCGATGGAGTGGTGGTGATCCCGGCAGGGGATCCCCTGCTGGATTCGGCCCTGGCGCGGGTGTGGCAGGGCCGGGTGGTGCGGATCGCCCTTGAGGGCGAAGGTCATGAGGCCCAGGCCGATTGGCTGGGCCGTCTGGATGCCAGCGGGGAGACGCTCGTGGTGGCAGGGGTTGTGGTGGAGGTGCCTCTGGAGGGGATCCACCACGCCCGAAACCTCATGTTGGCTCTCGCGGTGGCGCGGGAGCTGGGGCTCGAACCCGACCGCTGGCAGCCCTTGCAGGTGGATCTGCCCGGAGGTCGCAGCCGGCGTCTGGAGCTGGGTGGGGTGCTGGTGCTCGATGAGACCTACAACGCCTCACCGGAGGCGGTGCTGGCCTCGTTGGATCTTCTGGCCCGGCAACCCGGTCGCCGTTTTGCGGTGCTCGGCACGATGCTCGAGCTGGGCGAGCAGAGCCTGCACCTACACCGGCAGGTGGCCGAACGGGCCCGCCAGCTGGGCCTGGATGGCCTGGTGATCGTGGATGGGGGTGAGGAAGGGGCTGTGATGCTGGAAGCTGCAAGTGGTCTGACCCGGCTGGAGCGGGTCGCCACGCCAGAAGCTGCGGCGGCTCAGCTCAAGGGCTGGCTGGCTCCCGGAGACGTGCTGCTGCTCAAGGCGAGTCGCGGCGTGGCACTGGAGCGGTTGATCGCCCTGCTCCAGCAGCAGCGCCAGCACCTGGCTGATCCGTCATGATGGCGGTGGAGCAGCATTTCACGATGTTGTGCCTTCGGGCAGAGGCCCTGGGTGGTGGTTCACTCGGGGCCTTTCCTTTGTTGAGCGATCGGACCTGGCTCAGCTGAGATACCAGCGCAGCAGCGCCGTCAGCTGGCCCACCATGCCCTTGCCCGTGAGCAGTTCGCCGGCGATGGCGGCGGCAAAGCCCAGCATCGCCACGCGTCCGTTGAGCAGCTCCACTCCGGCCAGAGCCTTGGTGTTCCAAGGTTTGGGGCTGGTCATGCTGGCGCCAAAGCGCTCCACCGGCTCGTACAGAAACTTTGATTGGTCGGAGTTTTCCGGTAGGTCGGAGTTCTCCGGGCGATCTGCGTTGTTCAGGCTCATGGGCGGGGACCTGTCCAGTTTTCCTTGACCAGCTGGCGGGCCCGGCCCAGGGCCAGCGCCCCATCGGGGACATCCTTGGTGATGGTGGATCCGGCCCCCACCGTCACGTTGCTGCCTAGCCGCAGGGGCGCCACCAGCACCGAGTTGGCACCGGTCTTGCTGCCGGCCCCAACCACCGTGCGGTGCTTGCGCATTCCGTCGTAGTTGGCCGTAATCGTGCCGGCTCCCACGTTCACCCCCGCGCCCAGGTCGGCGTCGCCGATGTAGCTGAGGTGGTTCACTTTCACGCCGCTGGCCAGGCTGCTGTTTTTCACCTCCACGAAGTTGCCGATGTGGCACTGCTGGCCGAGTTGGGTGCCCGGGCGGAGTTGGGCAAAGGGCCCGATGGCGCAGCCATCGGCTACCTCGGCCTGCCGCAGGACGGAGTGGAGCACGGAGACGTTGGCGCCCAGTTGGCTGTCTTCAATCAGGCAACCGGGGCCGATGCGGCAGCCATCGCCGATCGAGCTGGTGCCGCGGAAATGGCACTGGGGTTCGACCACCACATCGCGGCCGAACCGGGTGCCCTCACTGAGGGTGCAGCTGGCGGGGTCGACGAAGGACACACCTTCAGCCATCCAGTGGCGCCGCAGGCGATCCTGCAGCAGGGCCTCACACTGGCTGAGCTGGAGCCGGTCGTTGATGCCGGTGATCTCATCGGCGTCGTCCACCTCCCGGTGCATGGCCGGGTTGAGCATGGCCACTGTGTCGGTGAGATAGAGCTCGCCCTGGTCGTTGTCGGTGGTGAGCTGCGGCAGCACCGCCGACAGCTGCTGCCAGTTGAAGCAGTAGATGCCCGCATTGGTGAGGGCGTTGCGGCGTTGCTCGTCGTTGCAGTCGCGGTGCTCCACGATGGCGCTCACCTGTCCATCGGGGCTGGCAAACACGCGGCCATAGCCGCTGGGATCGGCCAGCCGGGCGGTGAGCAGGGTGACGGCGGCGCCGCTGCTGCGGTGCTGCTCCAGCAGGGCGGCGAGAGTTTCGGGGCGCAGCAGGGGCACGTCGCCATTGAGCACCAGCAGATCGCCGCGGAAATCCCGCAATGGCTCCAGCAGCTGCTGCACGGCGTGGCCCGTGCCGTTCTGGGGCTGTTGCAGCACAAATTCCAGGCCGCTGTGCCCCTCCAGTTCCTGTTTCACCCGTTCAGCCTGGTGGCCCACGATCAGCAGGCGGCGGTCGGGCTGGAGGTGCTCACAGCTGGCCAGCACCCGCTCCACCAAGGTGGCGCCGGCCAGGGGCTGCAGCACCTTGGGCAGGGCGCTCTTCATGCGCGTGCCCTTCCCGGCAGCCAACACGGCAACGGCAAGCATGGACAGGTGCAAACGGCTGGGCCGGAATCTACGCGGGCTGCTTCAGGGGGCAGGCTGGCGCAGGCGGGCCAGATCGTCCCAGAAGCCTGGGTAGGACACGGCCGCCGCCTCAGGGCGGTGCAGCTGGCTAGCGCCGGCGGCAATGCCCGCGGCCACCGCCAGGCTCATCGCCACCCGGTGGTCGGTTTCGCTGTCGACCGTGGCGCCGCGGAGCTCGGTGATGCCCGTGATCGTCATACCGTCTTCGAATTCCTCAATCCGGGCCCCCATCGCCCCCAGTTGGCGGGCCATCACCGCCAGCCGGTCGGTTTCCTTCACCCGCAGCTCCTCGGCATCGCGGATGCGGCTGGTGCCTTCAGCGCAGCAGGCCGCTACGGCCAGCACGGGGATTTCATCCACCAATCGCGGAATCAGGTCGCCGCCGATCTCAAAGGCCCGCAGGGGGCCATGGCTCACCTGCAGATCCCCCACCGGCTCGCCGGCCACATCGCGGGCATTGATCACCGTGATGTTGGCGCCCATCTGCTCAAGCACCTCGAGGATGCCGGTACGGCTGGGATTGAGGCCCACGTTCTCCACCGTGAGCGCGGCGCCGGGGGTAATCGCACCGGCTACCAGCCAGAAGGCGGCGGAGCTGATGTCACCGGGCACCACCACGCTCTGGCCGCGCAGGGTCTGGCCTGGCGTCAGGGTCACCACGGTGTTCCCCGCGCCGCCCACCGTCAGGTCGGCCCCGAAGGCCCGCAGCATCCGCTCGCTGTGGTCGCGGCTCTGGGCCGGCTCAATCACGGTGGTGGGCCCCTCTGCGGTGAGGGCGGCCAGCAGGATGGCGCTCTTCACCTGGGCCGAGGCCACCGGCGTCTCGATCGTGGTGCCCTGCAGCGGCTGGCCCAGCACCGCCAGCGGGGCGAAGTTGCCGTCCTTGCGGCCGTGAATCACGGCGCCCATCGCGGCCAGGGGCGCCCCCACCCGCCGCATCGGCCGGCCCCGCAGGGATCCGTCGCCGGTGAGCACGAAGTGGCGCCCCGCCCGGCCCGCCAGCAGGCCGAGCATCAGCCGCATCGTGGTGCCGGAGTTGCCGCAGTCGAGCACGTTCGCGGGTTCCTGGAGCCCATCGAGGCCTACGCCTTGCACAGTCACCGGCTCGCCGGCACGGATCTCCGACACCGTTACCCCCATGGCCCGCAGGCAGGCGGCGGTGCTGAGTGGGTCTTCGGCGGGCAGTAAGCCCTCGATGCGGGTTGTGCCCTCGGCGATGGCGCCGAAGAGGAGCGCCCGATGGGAGATGGATTTATCGCCCGGCACCTGCACCGAGCCGCGCAGGCTGCCGCCGCCGCGGAGCTGCAGGGGGCTGGAGGCGGTAGTGGTCTCAGCCACGGGCAAGCAGGGCGCTGGTGCGGCGATCCTATGGAGTGTGCTTTCCCCCGCCGATGGCCTGGCTCCTGTCTCTGCTGCTCACCCTGTTGCTGGCTGTGCCCGCCTGGGCCGCGGCTCCTGACTCCCAGCAGCAGCCTCTGCAGCGCGATGCCTACCTCTGTGAGGGGGATCCGCTGCAGGCAGAGGTGTTTGCGGGGGCCGTGGATGCGCCTGGGATCGCCAACATCAGCGTGGGCACGCCACCGGGTGCCTTTGTCGTGCTCCGCTGGCGCGGTGTGAGCCTGCAGCTGCCGCGCACCAACAATGCCGGCGCGCCCAGTTACACCGATGGCCGCTGGTGGTGGAGCGCGGTGGACCCGGAGCACCCCGAGTTCAGGCAGCGCCGGGGCGGGGTTGAGCGTTACGGGTGCGAGCGGGGGGAGGCAGGGCCCTGGTCTGACTAGCGTCGATGAGCTGCTCCGTTGTGTTGATCTTGGCGCCGCTGGCCCTGGTGGCCTGCCTGCTCCTACTGGTGCTGTGGCCCTCCTGGCTGATCCGCCTGGTGCTGCAGCCGCTGCTGCCCCAGGTGCTGTTCTGCGCCGGCGGTCGGCGCCGGCAGCTGGCGATCACCATCGACGACGGCCCGAGCTGGGCGGAGCAGCCGGGCGATCCCACCAGCCTGCAGCTGCTGGACCTGCTCAGGCGCCTGCAGGTGCAGGCCACCTTCTTTGTGATCGGCGAGCACCTGGAGCGTGGGGCGCCGCAGTTTGTGGCGCGGGCCCTGGCGGAGGGCCACAGCATCGGCAACCACCTGCAGCGCGATCGGATCTCCGCCTGCCTGGACGGGCCAGCGTTCATCGAAGAGCTGCTCAGCACGGAGCAATCCCTGCAGCGGGCCGCTGCGCCCCAGCCGTTGCCGCTGCACTGGCTTCGCCCTGGTGGCGGCTGCGTGCATCCTCCGATGCTGCGCCGTGTGGAGGCCTATGGCTATCGCACCGTGCTCGGGTCGGTGTTCCCCTGGGACACGTTCCATCCGCCGCTGGCCTTTCAGCGTTGGTTTGTAGGCCGCAATGCCCATCCCGGCGCCGTTCTGGTGTTGCACGACCGGCCTGACACCATCGCTGCCACCCTCGGCACGCTGGCGGCTGTGGTGCCGGAGCTGCAGCGCCGGGGCTACAAGTTTGTGGGCCTGGATCAGTTGGTGGCGGATGACTGCGTTGAGGACGCTTAAGGGGGGTCTTCGCGTTCGTTGCTGCAGTCGTTGCCCATGGGTCCACTGGGGAACGTCCTTCAGCAGTTCAGCGTTCGGGCTCGATGGTCTACCCCAGCAGTAGCCCCGCTTCGCTGTTGGCGCTGGCTTCGGCGCTGCGCAGATCGAAGAGCAGGTCTTCGAGGCTCAGGTCTTCCAGCGCCTTGAGCCGGGCCCGCTCCAGTCGCCGCTGCAGGGCCTCGGTGACCTGATCGGCTGGCGAGACCTCCTGGCCAACAATCGGGCCCGTGCCAATGTCGCCCCATTGCAGCGCAGCCCCTTCTCCCAGCCCGGCCAGCACCGCAGCCAAGCTGATCTCCCGCGCTGGCCGTGCCAGTTGGTAGCCACCCTGACGGCCCCGGCGCGCCACAAGGAGTCCATGGCGCCGCAAGCGCAGCAGCAGTTGCTCCAGCATCGGCTCCGGCAGCTGCTGGGTCTGGGCCAAGGCGTGGGTCGACTGCCACTGCAAGGGGTGGGCTGCCAGCTCCAGCAGGGCCTTGAGGGCATGGCTGGCCTGACGCGACAGCATCAGACCCGCGCCGCGAGCCGCTCCAGCACGTGCTCCAGGGTGTAGCCAAACAGCGCCGGATCGGGCTCCGTGGTGCCCACATCCGCCAGGCCCAGCTCGGCCCAGCGGGCATCGATGCGCGCCTCCAGCTCGGCTGGTCGGCCCAGAGGCTCACCCCAGGGGTGGCGCTTCTCCGGGCCGATCTTGGTGGTGGCATCGATCGCCAGCCGGCCGCCCAGGCCCAGCCGCTCGCTGGCGAAGTCGAGCGTGTCGAAGGGGGTGTCCTCGAGCACGAACAGATCCCGCTGGGGATCCACCTGGGCGCTGATCGCCCAGATCACTTGGCGTGGGTCGCGGATGTTGATGCTCTTGTCGACCACCACCACAAATTTGGTGTAGGTGAACTGGGGCAGGGCGCTCCAGAAGGCCATCGCCGCTCGCTTGGCCTGGCCGGGGTAGGCCTTGTCGATGGCGATCACGGCCAGCTTGTAGCTCAGGCCCTCCATCGGCAGGAAGAAATCGACGATCTCCGGGATCTGCTGGCGCAGGATCGGCGTGTAGATGCGATTCAGCGCAATGGCGAGCATCGCGTCTTCCTTGGGGGGCCGGCCGCTGAAGGTGGTGAAGTAAATCGGGTCGCGCCGTTGGGTGACGCACTGGATGCGCACCAGGGGTGAATCCTCAACGCCGCCGTAGAAGCCCATGTGGTCGCCAAAGGGCCCATCGGCCAGCTCCTCGCCCGGCGTGATCGTGCCTTCGAGCACCACCTCGCTGTGGCTGGGCACCTCCAGGTTGACCGTTTTGCACTTGGCCAGCCGCACGCCTTCACCCGCGTAGAGGCCGGCAAACAGCCACTCGCTCAGCTGCACCGGAATCGGCGTAGCCGCCGCCATCACCAGCAGCGGGTGCACGCCAATGGCGATGGCGATCTCCAGCTTCTTGCCCATGGCCGCCGCCTTGCGCAGGTGGCGGGCGCCGCCGCGCACGCTCAGCCAGTGCACTGTGAGTGAGTTGATGCTCTGCTGCTGCTGCCGGTACACGCCCACGTTGGGCGTGCCGGTTTCGGGGTCCTTGGTGATCACCAGCCCCAGGGTGATGATCCGGCCGCCATCGCCCGGCCAGGGGCGCAGCAGCGGCAGGGCATCGAGGTTCACCGCTTCCCCCTTGAACACCTGCTGGCGGCAGGGGGGGGTGAGATCGAGATCGGGTCGGGCCTTGAGCACATCCAGCAGCACCGAGCCAAACCGCACCGCCTCGCGGGCGCCCTTGGGAGGGCGAGGCTGTTGCAGCAGGGCCAGGCGCTCGCCCAGGGCCTCGAGCTCCTCGGGTCGCTCCATGCCCAGGCTCCACAGCACCCGTTCCTGGGTGCCGAGCAGGTTCACTGCCACCGGCATCGACGAGCCGATGACGTTTTCGAACAGCAATCCCGGCCCGCCGGCCGCCAGTACCCGATCGGCGATCGCCGCCAATTCCAGGTCGGGATCCACCGGGGCAGTAATGCGGCGCAGGGCGCCACGGCTCTCCAGCAGCTCCAAGAAACCGCGCAGGTCCCGGCGGCTGCGCTGGCTGAACAAGGGCGCGGCCATGGGGGCAGACATCAGGTCATTCCAGTCAAACCACTGTGACGGATGCCCCTGATTACTGTGGCGCTCCTGAGCTGTCGCAGCGCCCGTGCTGGTTTCCTACTTCCACACCTCCGAGTGCGTTCCGGCCCTGAATGTTGCGGCTGCAGGCGGGCCCGATGCAGCCGGTTTGCCTGATGCAGCCGTGGTGATCGATGTGCTGCGGGCCACCACCACCATCGCCTGGTCGCTGCAGAACGGCGCCGAGGCGGTTGAGGCCTTTGCCAGCCTGGATGAGCTGGAGGCGGCCGCTGCTGCCTGGCCGGCCGAAAAGCGGCTGCGGGCCGGCGAGCGGGGCGGCCAACGGGTGCAGGGCTACGACCTGGGTAACTCGCCCCTCGCGGTGACGCCCGAGCTGGTGGGGGGCAAGCGGATCTTCATGAGCACCACCAACGGCACCCGCTCCCTGGCAGTGGTCAAGCCGGTGCCATTGCTGCTCACGGCCTGCCTGCCGAATCGCACGGCGGTCGCCCGGCGTCTGCTGGAGCATGACTGCAAACGGGTGTGGATTGTCGGCAGTGGCTGGGAGGGTGATTACTCCCTGGAAGACAGCCTGGCGGCTGGTGCCGTGGCTTCGGCAGCCATGGAGATGGCCGTGGCTCCCCACATCGGCGTGAGCTGCGGTAACGATGAAATGTTGGCGGCCCTGGCCCTGTGGCAGCAGTGGCGCCACGATCCAGAAACCGCTCTGCGCTCCGCCAGCCACGGCCAACGCCTGATCGGCCTGGGCAACCATGACGCCGATTTCGCCTGCTGCGCCGCCATTGACACCCTGAAGATGGTGCCCTTCCAGGCGGAGCACGGGGTGCTCAAGGCCAGCTGAGGGTCCCTGACGCACCTTGGCAGTTCCCTTACAGTTCGCCCGTGCGTTTTGGGCAGTCGGTGAGCAGTTTTCTGGCGGCAGCTGTGCAGCTCACCAGCACCCCGGATCCGGATGCGAATTTCGCCGCTGCCGAAGAGCAGATCGAATTGGCGGCCCGCCGCGGTGCCGAACTGGTGGGTCTGCCGGAGAATTTCGCCTTCATGGGGGATGACGAGCGTCGCCTCGAGCTGGCGACTTCCCTGGCCGAACGCTGCAGTCGCTTTCTGGTCACCATGGCGCGCCGCTATCAGGTGACCTTGCTCGGGGGCGGCTTTCCGGTGCCGGCTGGTCCCGGCCAAACCTTCAATCGGGCTGAGCTCGTCAGCACCGAAGGCCAGCTGCTGGCCCAATACGACAAGATCCACCTGTTCGACGTCGACCTGCCGGACGGCAACACCTACCGAGAATCGGCCACCGTGCAGCATGGCAACCAACTTCCGCCGGTGGTGGATGTGCCAGGGCTGGGGCGGGTTGGCCTCTCGATCTGTTACGACGTGCGCTTTCCGGAGCTCTACCGCCATCTCGCCGCAGCGGGAGTGGATGTGTTGATGGTGCCGGCGGCCTTCACCGCCTTCACTGGCAAAGACCACTGGCAGGTGCTGCTGCAGGCTCGCGCCATCGAGAACACGGCCTATGTGCTGGCACCCGCCCAGACCGGCCTGCACTACGGCCGGCGCCAGAGCCACGGTCATGCGCTGGTGATTGACCCCTGGGGCACAGTGCTCGCCGATGCCGGTGTCGGTGTCGGTTCGGCGGTGGCCCCGATTGACCCGGGTCATGCCAAGCGGGTGCGGGCCCAGATGCCCAGCCTGGAGCATCGCCGGCCGGCCCTGTTCTGACGGTCCTGATGCGTTGGCCTGTCAGCGTCAAGTGGACATCAGCCCTGGCGGCCCTGGCCTTGGTGTTGGCGGATCTGCCGGCCTGGGCGTCGTCGCTGGCGGCCTGGCGCATCACCCGCGCCGGCCAGCTGGAGCTGCGCACCAGCCTTGATGTGCGTCCCCAGGCGTTCTTTGAAGCGGGATCAGCGTTGCGGGGGCCGCGGGTTTGGGTGGATCTGCCTGGCGCCCCGTCCCGCACCCGCACCGTTCGGGGGGGTGGCGCTGTGCGGGAGGTGCGCATCGGCCGGCCCGATGGCTTCACCACCCGCCTGGTGGTGGAGTTTGCCCCCGGCACCCAACTGGATCCTGGTGGGCTGAGGCTGGTGGGCACCGCCCGCGACCGCTGGCGCATGGAGTTGCCGGGGCTGGCCAATCAAATGGGCTTGGGCCTGGGAGAGGGCGATCTCGACGCCGTCAGCAGTGCTGGGTGGGATCGGGGGAGCCCGTTCCCCACCGCCAGCACACCCCTGTCGGCGGATGGCCTGCCGGTGGTGCCCCGGGGTCGCTTCAAGGTGGTGATCGATCCAGGCCACGGCGGGCCCGATCCTGGGGCCGTGGGCATCGGCGGCCTGCGGGAAACCGATGTGGTGCTTGATGTCTGTCTGCAGATGGCCCGGTTGCTGCAGGCTCGCGGCGTTCAGGTGCTGATGACCCGCACCTCTGAGGTGGACGTCGATCTCCCCCCTCGGGTTGCCTTGGCCAACAGCAGTGGCGCCGATCTGTTTGTGAGCGTGCACGCCAATGCCTTGAGCATGGCGCGCCCCGATGTGAACGGCATCGAGACCTTCTACTTCGAGGGGGCGGGGGCCGCCTCGCGCCGTCTGGCGGGGGCACTGCAGCAGCAGATGCTCGCCATTTCACCTGGCACACCTGATCGGGGCGTGCGCACGGGCCGCTTCTTCGTGATTCGCCGCACGGTGATGCCTTCGGCCCTGGTGGAGATGGGTTTTCTCACCGGCGAGCTCGATTCCCGCCGCCTCGCCGATCCCGATTACCGCCGGCGCATGGCGCTCGCCCTCTCGGCTGGGATTCTCAATGCCCTGCAGGACCGGCCATGAGTGCATTGGTAGGACTCTTCGACAGCGGCCTCGGCGGGCTCACGGTGCTGCGCCGTCTGCAGGAGCGCTATCCCCACTCCTCCTGCTTGTACCTCGGCGACACGGCCCGGATTCCCTATGGCCAGCGCAGCGTGGCCGACATCCGCGCCATCGCAGCCGAGGTGGTGATGTGGTTGCGGCACCAGCAGGTGGGCGTGCTGGTGATGGCCTGCAATACCTCCAATGCCCTGGCTCTGGATGTGGCTGTGGCCGAGGCCGGCGTGCCGGTGGTGGGGTTGATCGACAGCGTGGCGGCCGATCTGGATAGTGAGCGCGTGGGTGTGCTCGCCACCCCCGCCACCGCCAGCAGCGGCGCCTACCGCCGGGCGATCCATGCCTGCCATCCCCACGCTGAGGTGCTGGAGGTGGGCTGCCCGGCCTTTGTGCCCCTGATTGAGGCGGGGGATTTGCAGGCTCCGGCCGTGGAGGCCGAGGCGCTGGCCTACCTGGCTCCCCTGCTGGCGGCCGGCGTCGACACGGTCGTGCTGGGCTGCACCCACTACCCGATGTTGCGCCCGCTGCTCACGGCCCTGCTGCCTCCCCACGTGCGGCTCGTCGACCCAGCGGCTTCCGCCGTGCGGCGGCTGGGCCCCTTGCTCGCCAGCATGGGAGGGATGCCCGAAGGAGAGTTGTCAGGTGTGGATGTGGTCCCACCAGCCCAGCGCACCCGGGTCTGCGTGAGCGGTTGCGCGGAAGCCTTCGCTGATGGGGCCAGCCGCTGGCTGGGCTATCGACCGTCGGTGGAGCGGGTCGACCTGCGGTCGGTCGGCTGAGCCTTCTAGGATCTCGCCACGGCGGAGGTGTTGTGGCAACGGTTGCAGAGCTGCTCCAGCCCATTGAGGCTGATCTGGATGCCCTGCTGGCCGATCTGCGCAGCCTGATCGGAGCCGGTCACCCCATTCTTCAGGCCGCTGCAGAGCATCTGTTTGCCGCTGGGGGCAAACGTTTGCGTCCCGGCATCGTGCTGCTGCTGTCTCGGGCGGTGGCTGCCGATGGCGAACTGGGCCCGCGGCATCGGCGTTTGGCCGAGATCACCGAGATGATCCACACGGCCTCCCTGGTGCACGACGATGTCGTCGACGAGGCCGCTACCCGCCGCGGTGTTGACACCGTGCACAGCCGCTTCAACCACCGCGTCGCTGTGCTGGCTGGTGATTTTTTGTTTGCCCAGGCCAGTTGGCACCTCGCCAACCTCGACGATCTCGAGGTGGTCAAGCTACTCAGTCGGGTGATCATGGATCTGGCCGACGGTGAGGTGAAGCAGGGCCTGTTCCGCTACGACACCGGCCAGAGCTTCGAGACCTACCTCGAGAAGAGCTACTGCAAAACGGCTTCCCTGATTGCCAACAGCGCCCGGGCGGCCGGCGTGCTCACGGGCCTGCCTGCGCCCCAGCTCGATGATCTGTATCGCTTTGGGCGCCAGCTGGGTCTGGCCTTCCAGGTGGTCGACGACATCCTCGATTTCACCGGCAGCGACCAGCAACTGGGCAAGCCGGCCGCTAGCGATCTGGCCTCGGGGTACCTCACTGCACCGGCCCTCTATGCCCTTCAGGAACGACCGGCCCTGGCCTGCCTGATTGAGCGGGAATTCAGCGAGGAGGGCGACCTCGAGCAGGCCCTCGAGCTGGTTCGCGGCTGCGAGGCGATTCCCCGCTCGCGGGCCCTGGCCGAGGGCTTTGCCCAGGAGGCTTCTCAAGCCCTGGACTGGTTGGCACCCTCCGAGCCCCGCAGCGCCCTGCGTGCCCTGCCGGATTTCGTGCTCAGCCGGCTGTATTGATCATTCGCCTCCCACTGCCAGCAGGGGCGTCTGCTGGAGGCTGCTGAGAAACCGCTCGATGCCCGGGTAAACCCGCTGCCGCTCGTGTTCGCTGATCTGGGCGGGCGGCACCACAAACACCTGGCAGCCAGCGGCGCGGGCCGCCTGGGCCCCGGCCGGGGAATCTTCAAACGCCCAGGTCTGCTCGGGCGCAACCCCCAGACGCTCGGCGGCCAGCAGGAACACATCCGGTGCCGGCTTGCCAGCCGCCAGCGCTGGATCGTCGCCATGGACCCGGGTGGTGATTGCCTCCAGCCATGGATGGGGTGCCGTTTTGAGCGCCACGGCTGCGCGCGAGCTGCTGGTGGCGAGCGCCATCGGGATGGCTAGCGCAACGCAGCGCTGCACCAGCTCCACCGCCCCCGCGGTGGGCTGGGCGTGGATCAGCAGGGCTTCAGCGATGGGCTGGCGCACGTCCAACAGGGCTTCAGGGCTGGGGGCGGAGCCTTGGGCCGCTTCGATCCAGTCGACCACCTGGTCTGCGCAATCCAGGCGGCGGCGGCCCCGCAGGCCCAGCAGCTGGGCGTCTGTCAGCAGGCAGCCGAAATGCTCGGCGGCTTGACGCCAGGCCTGGGCGTGCAAGGGCTCGGTATCGAGCAGCAGGCCATCGAGATCAAACAGGCAGGCAGCAGGCTTCCCCATCCGACCATTCTCGGCGACGGCAGTGGCGTCATCGGCTGGCCGAGCCCCGGGGCTGCCCGCTTGAATGGCTTCAGGTTTCTTTGTTGTCGGCATCGCCATGGGTCAGGCCCCCACGATCGAGTCGGTGCTGCAGGAAGCGCGCCTGTTTGCGCCACCGGCTGAGCTGGCCGCGGGTGCCCGCATCGGTTCGATGGAGGCTTACCGGGCTCTCTGTGCCAAGGCTGAGGCCGATCCCGATGGTTTCTGGGGCGACCTGGCCCGCGAGCAGCTGCACTGGTTTGAGCCATTTCACACGGTGCTCGATTGGAGCAACCCTCCCTTCGCCAAGTGGTTTGAAGGCGGCACCACCAACCTGTCCTTCAACTGCCTCGATCGCCATCTCGAGGGCCCCCGCGCCGACAAGACAGCCCTGATCTGGGAGGGGGAGCCGGGCGATAGCCGCAGCTTCAGCTACCGCCAGCTGCACGCCGAAGTGTGCAAAGCCGCCAATGCGCTCAAGGCCCTGGGGATCGGCAAGGGGGATCTGGTGGCCCTCTACATGCCCATGGTGCCGGAAGCGGCCATCGCCATGCTCGCCTGCGCCCGCATCGGTGCGCCCCACTCGGTGGTGTTCGGCGGCTTCTCGGCCGATGCCCTGCGCGACCGGCTGATCGATGGCCAGGTCAAGGCGGTGATCACCGCTGATGGCGGCTTCCGCAAGGACAAGCCCGTGCCCCTGAAACCGGCTGTGGATGAGGCTCTTGCTGGCAACGGTGGCGCCCCCAGCGTCGAGCACGTGCTCGTGGTGCAGAGACTGGCCGGTGCCGGTGGTGACTGCGCCATGCAGGAGGGCCGCGACCATTGGTGGCATGCGCTGGTCGACGCCCAGAGCGCCGATTGCCCGGCCGAGCCGATGGCCAGCGAAGACCGGCTGTTTGTGCTCTACACCTCCGGCTCCACCGGCAAGCCCAAGGGGGTGGTGCACACCACCGCCGGCTACAACCTCTGGGCCCACCTCACATTCCAGTGGATCTTTGACATCCGCGTGGATGACATCCACTGGTGCACCGCCGATGTGGGCTGGATCACCGGCCACAGCTACATCGTGTATGGCCCGCTCTCCAACGGTGCCACCACGGTGATGTACGAGGGCGCGCCCCGCCCCAGCAAGCCAGGCGCCTTCTGGGAGGTGATCCAGAAGCACCGCTGCACGATTTTCTACACCGCCCCCACGGCGATCCGCGCCTTCATGAAGAGCGGCCGCGAGGTGCCCGACCAGTACGACATGAGCAGCCTGCGCATCCTCGGCACCGTGGGCGAGCCCATCAATCCAGAAGCCTGGATGTGGTATCGGGATGTGATCGGCGGTGATCGCTGCCCGGTGGTGGACACCTGGTGGCAGACCGAGACCGGCGGCGTGATGATCAGCCCCCTGCCCGGGGCCACCTCCACCAAGCCCGGTTCCTGCACCCTGCCCTTGCCTGGCATCGCTGCCGACATCGTCAATCACGAGGGGGCATCCCAGGGGGTCGACCAGGGTGGCTATCTGGCGGTGCGTCGCCCCTGGCCCGGAATGATGCGCACGGTGCACGGCGATCCGGAGCGCTTCCGCAAGAGCTACTGGGAGGAGATCCGCCCGGCCGATGGCTCCTGGCTCTATTTCGCCGGTGACGGGGCCCGCCGCGATGCCGACGGTTACTTCTGGGTGATGGGCCGCGTCGATGACGTGATCAACGTGAGCGGCCATCGCCTCGGCACCATGGAGATCGAGAGCGCCTTGGTGAGCCACCCGGCCGTGGCCGAGGCCGCCGTGGTGGGCCGGCCAGACGATCTCAAGGGCGAGGGCATCGTCGCCTTCGTGACCTTGGAGACCGGCCGCACCGGTGATGACGCCCTGATGGCGGAGCTACGCAGCCATGTGGGCAAGGAGATCGGTCCGATCGCCAGGCCGGATCTGATCAAGTTCACCGATGCTCTACCGAAAACCCGCAGCGGCAAGATCATGCGCCGGATCCTGCGGGCCCTTGCTGATGGTCAGGAGGTGAGCGGCGATACCAGCACCCTGGAGGACCGTTCGGTGCTCGATGCCCTACGGGTCTAGATCGGCTGGGAGGGCAGGTCCCCCCAGGCATCGATGCTGGTGGCGATGCGGTCGAGGGCCCGCTGCCGGGCTGGATCATCGGCCCAGCTGCCCAGCAGGTTTTGGCGCAGTCCCGCACTGGCAGGCGCCAGGTGATCCCCAGGCAGCTCGAGGAGCTCGGTGGCGTCCTCAGCCCGGCTCTGCAGCACGCCCAGTAACCGGCCGCTCTGGTCGATGCCATCGCGCTTGAAGCGCACCAGCAGGTTGCGCGGTTGGCGGTAGCTGCGGGCCACCTGGTGCAGGGTTTCCTCCGGCGATGGACTGAACTCACTGCGGAAGTTGAATTGCTGGCCCAGTTCCGCCAGCAGCGGCACCGAGCGCTCGGCCGAGAAGTTGTTGAAGCTCAGGGCCACCAGGCCGCTGGCGCTGCGACCGCCATCGGGAGCCAACAGATGCAATTTGCAGCCCAGGCTGTGGCCAAGCCGCAGCAGGGGGGCCGTGCTGTCATCGCCTTCGCGCAGTTGGCGAAAACGGCGCCAAGCCGTGTTGGCCTGGTCTTGATGGTCAAATCCCGGCACGTAACTCCAGGCCCGCACCAGCCAGCCCTTGGATGTCAGAGCCTCCAGCAGCCGCCGATAGCTGAGCTGGGGGGTGGCGGCCAGGTAGCTGCCGCCGATGAATTCGATGCAGCCGCGTGCCCCTCCCGCTGGCTCCAGCTGCCAGATGTCACCTCGCTGGCGCCAGCGCGTCATGGTCAGAGGGCCAGGCGCTGCAGGGCGGCCCGGGCTTCATTGCGGTGGGCGGCCCCGTCCAGCAGGTTGTTGAACACATGCCGGATCACCCCTTCGCCGTCGATCACGTAGGTCACCCGGCCCGGCAACAACCCGAGCACATTGGGTACACCGAACGCTTGGCGAAGCCGATTGCTCTGGTCTACCAGCAGCGGGTAAGGGATGTTGTGGCGGCTGGCAAAGCGCTGGTGGCTGGCCAGGTCGTCGCCGCTGACGCCCCACACCTCCGCGCCCAGGGCCTGGAGGTCGGCGTAGCTGTCGCGAAAGGCACAGGCCTCGGCCGTGCAGCCAGGGGTGTCGTCTTTGGGATAGAAAAACAGCACCAGGGCTTTGCCGGCGAGCTGATCGCTGCGGCGCTCGCTGCCGTGTTGATCAAGGAGCGCCACCAAGGGGGCTCGGTCTCCGGCGGCAAGGCCCATGCCTGGATCGGGAATCTGTTGCTTCACCCTAGGCAGCGACCTCTGGTCGCCGGAGGTTCGGGCTGGGACGATGGGGCAGCAGTGCCCTGGACACCGTGAGCGGCCCGATCGAGGAACAGCCCAGCCTTTGGCAGCAGAGCGATCTGCTCAGCCTGGCGCCCCAGGCCCCCGAGCCAGGTCCAGCCCCCAAGCGCGATCGCCAGCCCCAGCTGCCGCCCCTCACGGGCCGCTCGGATGCGGCCCGGGTCGCTCCAACCACCCTGTTGATCCTTGACACCGAAACCACCGGCCTGGAGCCCAGCTCTGCCGAATGCATTGAGGTGGGAGCCGTGTTGTTTCACGTGCCCCAGCGCGCTGTGCTCAGCCAGGTGTCCTTCCTGTTGCCGGCCCAGGTCAATCCAGCCGAGGCCGTCAACGGCATTGCGGCGGCGGTGACGCAGCTTCCCCAGCCCTGGCAGGCCGGCCTGCAGCACTTTGAGGCCATGCTGGGGGCGGCCGATGCGGTGCTGGCCCACAACGCGGCCTTCGATGCCCAGTGGTTTGGTCGGGGGCCCTTGCCACCGATCAACAAGGCCTGGATCTGCTCGATGGACGACATCCGCTGGCCCGCGGAGCGACATCTTCGGCCTGCGCCGTCGGTGCGCGATCTGGCCCTGGCCTACGGCGTGCCGGTGTGGGCCGCCCACCGGGCTCTCACCGACTGCATCTACCTAGTGCAGGTGTTCGAGCGCTGCACCAACCTCGAAGAGTTGCTGGTGGCGGCGCTGGAGCCCAAGCTGCTGTTCCGCGCCAACCTCACCTACGCCGAGCGCCACCGGGCCAAGGAGGCCGGGTTCCGCTGGAACGATCCGGTGCGGGGTGCCTGGACCCGTCGCCTCAGCGAGCGGGAGGCCCAGGCCTTGCCCTTTCCGGTGCAACCGGTGGATGCCGACCCCGTGGCGGCCTAGCGGCACGGCTCTGTACCGATTGTCTTCCAATCTCTGAAGCAGAGCGGGGTGTTCGCGCCATTGTTGTTCTGCAGGCGCAGGGTGGTGGTGCGGTCGCCATGGAGACCATGGCCAGTCGGGTGCGGTTTCGGGTTCTGCAGGTGGACGGTGGTCCCCAGCAGCGCGTGCTCCGTTGGCAGGCTGCGAGGTCTTGGGCACGGCTGATCCGCGAGGCTGAGGCGCTGTGGCGGGTGGATGTGCGCGGTCTGCGTCGTCTGGCTGCCCATGAGCTGGGCCAGTTGCTGCAGGAGGTGCCGCCGCGTTTGCGACATCGCGTCAACCGCTGGCTGGAGCGGCTCCAGGTGGCGACCCGGCTGCGGTGATCTGGGAGTGAGTCGGCTAGTTCAGTCAGCCGCTGGCTACAAAAAAACCGGCTGGGGAAGCCGGTTGAAGCTGCACTAGTGCTGAAAGCGGTACTAGTGCTGGAAGCAGTACTAGTGCTGGAAGCAGTACAGATGCTGACCGCTGGACGCGGTGCCGGCTAAAAATCGGAGCGACAGGATTTGAACCTGCGACCCCCACTACCCCAAAGTGGTGCGCTACCAAGCTGCGCTACGCCCCGGCAGAAGGAAGCTACCACAACGCTTTGCGCGGTTTCAGCCGCTGGATCAGGCGCCGGCTGAGTCTCTCCCGGCTGAGACCCGCGTAGCCCGCAATCCGCTGCTGATGGGCCAGTTGGCGCAACTCCGCCAGCCCCATGCTCGCCAGCCGCAGCTCGGGCAGTTTCTGCCAAGCAGCGGCGGCGGCCGGCAGATTCGACCCCCGACGGGAGCCGCCGAAGCTCAGCAGGGCTCCCCCTGCCATCCATTCCGGCACCAGCACAAACAACACCGCGAGCAGTCCATAGAGCTCAACCAGCCCCTTGGGCAGGGGGTGCAGTTGGCGATGCTGCGATTGGCGGTGGCGCGACGGTGGCTTGGTCACAGCAGCTGGAGGCTGGGTTGGGGGCGCCGGTCCAGGGCCTGGGGCGCGGTGTTCTCGCGCCACTGGAGCGGTGGCTCTGGACGCGGATTCAACCGCACGCTCCAGAACACAAGCGCAAAGCACAGGCCCAGGGTGATCAGGAGTCCCAGAATCACCACCCGATCCGGCAACGGATTCATGGCTCCAGCCCTCTCACACCTGCTCCGTACGCAGGCATTCCAACCGCCGTGACTGCTGCTCCATGGTGAGCACGTCCCCCTTGAGTACCAGGGTCATCTGGTCGTTGCGGTAGCGGATGCCGGGCAGGTCGGAGGCCTCGCGGAACAGGGTTGAACGGAAACGGCCGGCGATCAGGGAGGCCTGGGCGTCGTTGCGCTCCAAGGTGACCCGACGGGCATTGGGGCAGAGGAACTGCTCGGTGATGCCGTAGTCCTCCCACCACGGGGAGCCCATGGAGATCAGGCTGAGCGCCAGCAGCGACAGGGGCAACGACACAGGCAGCACCGACCCCTCCTAGGCCAAGTGAATGGGGGAATTGTCCCCCCGCAGCACGCAATGGGCCACCGACCAGTCGTAGGCATCCCACACTCGGGAATCGAGTTTGTAGGCGGCGCCGGGGAACTCGCCCAGCCGTTGGCCGCTGGGCTGGGCGGAGCAATATGGCCGGCTTCCCGGTTTCGCTAAATACTGCTGGTGATACGGCTCTGCAAACCAGAAGGTCTGTTGGCTGCGCACCTCGGTGGTGATCGGCCCAAAGCCAGCGCCGCTCAACAGGGCTTGGTAAGCGTCGCGGCTGGCTTCGGCCTGGGCCAATAAGCCCGGATCGTTGACGTAAATCACGGAGCGGTACTGGCTACCGCGGTCGTTGCCCTGGCGATCTCCCTGGGTGGGGTCGTGGCATTCCCAGAAGAGTTTCAGCAGGTCGCTGAAATCAATCTGAGCGCTATCCCAAACCACCCGCACCACCTCGCTGTGGCCGGTGCGTCCAGAGCACACCTGGTCGTAGCTGGGTTGCTGGATCGTGCCGCCCGCGTAGCCCACCGCTGTGGTCACCACCCCGGGCAGGCGCCAGAACCCTTTTTCTGCGCCCCAGAAACAACCGCAGCCGAACACCGCTTCGTGCTGCCCCTGCTGGGGGGCCGCCTCGATCGGAGTGCCCAGCACCACATGCGGAGACTGGGTCTGGGGAGCGGTCTGAAACAGCCCGAACACACTCGATCGTGCAATGAAAGACGAGCCTAGGCAGCCCCTTTCGTGCCTGCGTCAGCCTCCAGCGCGATGTGGTTGAGCAGGGTGGTGGTGAAGGCGAACAGCAGGAAGGGCAACGAGAGCACCAGGATCAATCCCACCCCCACCAGGGCGAAGATCGGCTTGCTGGCTCCCATCAGCGCCAGGCCCGCAGCCAGGCTGGCAAAGATCACCAGCATCCAGATCAGGATCTGGCCGTAGATGTCGCCGAAGGTGAGGGTGCAGCGCAGCCGATACGACAAGCCGGTCAGTCGGGTGGCGGGCGACGGTGCGGGCTCCATGACTCCGGACGCGATTGGCGATCTCTTCTAGGTAAGCCGCGGCGGGCCGGGTTGTCTGGAGAGGGCAACAACTATTGAGATCAGCCCGCAGCCCTGAGCTGCTCGGTGGCCTGTTCCCGATCCCACAGCCGCCGGTAGGTGCCGCCCTGGGCGAGCAGCTCGCTGTGGTGGCCCTGCTGCACCAGCCGCCCCTCCTCCATCACCAGCACCCGATCACAGGCGGCGGCGGCAGAGAGTTGGTGGCTGATCATCAAGATTGTGCGGGTCTGCCGTTGACGCGACTGTTCCTCGCGGACGCTGCCCAGGATCTCGGCGGCCGTCGTGTTGTCGACACTGGCGAGGGCATCGTCCAGCACCAGCAGGGGCGTCTGCACCAACAGGGCTCGTCCCAGGGCCGTGCGCTGGCGCTGGCCTCCGCTGAGGGTGATGCCCCGTTCACCCACCAGGGTGTTGTAGCCATCGGGGAAGCCCTTGATATCGCCCTCCAGCCGGGCCTGGCGGGCTGCCGCCTGAACGCGCTCCAGGGGCGCCTCGGGCTCGCCATAGCGCAGGTTGTCGGCAAGGGTGGCGGTGAACAGGTAGCCCTCCTGGGGGACTTGGCCGACTTGGGCGCGCAGGGCCTCGAGATCGAGGGCGGTGATGTCGACCCCATCGAGCCAGAGTTGGCCGGGCTCCACCTCCACCATGCGTCCAAGCGCTCGGGCCAGGGTGGTTTTGCCGCAGCCCACGGGCCCCACCACCGCCACCAGTTCGCCGGGATGGAGCACAAAGCTGACGTCCACCAGTGCCGGTCGCGGAGCACCGGGGTACCGCACGGTGAGACCGCGGGCTTCGATTGCGCCCCGGCTTGGTTGGCTTGGCGGTTGGGGTGACGAAGGCGACACGATCAGGGGGCGCCGGCGCAGCAGGTCTTCCACCCGCTCCAGGCTCACCTGGCCCGTCTGGAAGGTGTTAAGGGTGAAGCCCAGCAGCGCCGTGGGAAACACCAGTCGCTCCACAAACAGGATCAGGGCGACGAGGTCGCCGATCGTCAGGCGGCCACTTTCGAGTTGGCCGCTGCCCAGGGCCAGCAGCAGCAGCAGGCTGATCGAGGAGATGCCCTCCAACAGCGGAAATAGCGTGCTGCGGGTGCGGGCTAGTCCCAGGGCCGCATCCCTGTACATCCGGTTGCGTCCGGCGAAGGCGGCCTGCTCGGTGCTCTCCTGGCCGTAAATCTTGATCGCGCTGATCCCGGAGAGGTCCTCCTGGATCAGGTCGCTCAGGGAGGCGAGGGCCTCCTGTTGGCGCCGCTGCTGGCGCATCATTCGCCCTCCGAACAGGCGAACCACCATCAGCATGAGGGGATAGAGCCCCACCGCCGCCAGGCTCAGCCACGGGTCGATGGCCAGCATCGCCGGCAAGGTGAGCGCATAGGCCAACACCGTGTTGGTGAGGCTGAGCACGGCGAAGCCCAGCAGCCGCCGCACATTTTCCACATCGCTGGTGGCTCGGCTGATCACCTCGCCGCTGCCGGTGGTTTGCACCCAACCGGGCTCTTGCCGCAGCAGGTGATCAAAAATCTGCTGTTTGAGATCGGCTTCTACCTGCCGCCCCACGCCAAACACCAGCATGCGCGAGTAGAGCCGCACCGCTCCCATCACTGTTGCCAGGGCGACGATCAGGGCTGCCTGCGCCAGCACGTCCTGGAGATCAAAGCCGTCCTGCAGGTCGTCGATCACCCGCCGTACCAACAGCGGAATCGAGACGCTCAGCAGGTTCACTACCACCAGGGCGGCCATGCCCTGGAACACCACTTTGCGGTGGGGCCGCAGGTAGCGGCCAATCAGATCCAGCCGGATGGCTCCCATCGGGGCCGGGTGCACAGGTGGCCCCAACCTAGGGACGCGCTTTTCCGGCAGGCTGGACACCTGAATGGGGCAGCGCCATGGCTTCCGGTAACTCGGCTTCCGGCAACAAGGCTTCCGGCAACAACGACCAGAGCCATCCCCTTTATGCCACCGACCGCGACGCAGTGGACCGTTTGCTGGCTGCGGAGGTGCCGGCCGACGATCACCTCGTGGATGCGGCGCGTCTGCTCATGCGCTACGAGGGTTTTCCTGGCGCCCATGACCTCAGCGCCGACCTGGCCAAGACGCTGCGACTCTGGGGCCTGAGCCGGGAGGAGCTGCATCGCCGCACCCGCGCCATCTGGGCAGCGGGCTTTCGCCCGGCGCCGGCGGCCAGTGAGGCGGTTGGATCCAGTTTTGATACCGCCGATCAGGAGCAGAGCTGAACAACGTTGCTCAGGGGCATCGCCAATTTCCCCCTCTTCGGGTGATAGTGGAGGAGTCCCCATCACCCGGCCCGGCGTGCTTTGCACCCGGGCTTTTTTCTGGCTCCAGCTCTGGCTTCAAGTCCGGCTCCAACGGATCCTTCCCTCCCCGACCCCATGGCCCAAGCCCATCCCTGGCCCGCTCTCCTGGAGCAACTGCTGCAGGGAGATCCGCTCTCGACAGAGCAGGCCACAGCGCTCATGCATGGCTGGCTGGCTCAGCAAATTGACCCCGTTCTTACCGGTGGCTTGCTCGTGGCTCTGCGGGCCAAGGGGGTGACGGGTGGCGAGCTGGCGGCGATGGCTGCGTTGCTGCGGCAGGCCTGTCCGATGCCAGCTGCCCGCCCGTCCTTCGCCCTGGTGGACACCTGCGGCACCGGCGGCGACGGCGCCGACAGCTTCAACATTTCCACCGCCGTGGCCTTTGTGGCGGCTGCCTGCGGTGCGCCTGTGGCCAAGCACGGCAACCGCAGCGCCAGCGGCCGGGTGGGCTCGGCCGATGTTCTGGAAGCCCTGGGCCTCCATCTGCAGGCGCCAGCGGAGCAGGTGATCGGCGCCCTGGCCGATGCAGGGCTCACGTTCCTGTTCGCACCGGGCTGGCATCCGGCTCTCGTCGGCCTGGCCCCCCTGCGGCGCACCCTTGGGGTGCGCACCGTGTTCAACCTGCTCGGGCCGCTGGTCAATCCCCTGCGGCCCGAGGCCCAGGTGTTGGGGGTGGCCCGGCCGGAGTTGCTCGATCCCATGGCCGAGGCTCTGGCTCAGCTGGGCCTGCGGCGCGCGGTTGTGGTGCACGGCCACGGTGGCTTGGATGAGGCGTCCCTCGCTGGCGTCAATGCCCTACGGCTGGTCGAGAACGGAGCGGTGCAGGCCGATCAACTCGACCCCGAGCAGTTGGGCCTGGCTCGAGCGCCACTGGCGGCTTTGGCTGGCGGCGACCTCGCCACCAATTGCACCATCCTTGAAGCGGTGCTCCAGGGCCGGGGCACCCAGCCCCAACAGGATGTGGTGGCGTTGAACACGGCCTTGGTGCTGTGGGCCGCTGGCCGGGCCGACAGCGTGGCGGATGGACTCCAGCAGGCCCAGCAGGCCCTGGCGGCTGGCGGCGGCTGGCAGGCCCTGGAGCGGCTGCGCGCCGCCCTCCCCGCCCCCGCTGCGGGATGATCCAACCAACTGCGTTGAACCCGTGAGCGAGCCTGCTGCCACTGCCCTGCTGGTGCTGGCCGATGGCACGGTCCTGCGGGGCGAGGCCTTTGGTGCCCGCGGCACGGCCATCGGTGAAGTGGTGTTCAACACCGGCATGACCGGGTATCAGGAAGTGATGACCGACCCGAGTTACTCCGGGCAGCTGGTCACCTTCACGTATCCCGAGCTTGGCAACACCGGCGTCAACGCCGACGACCAGGAGGCGAATCGGCCCCATGTGCGTGGCGTCATTGCCCGCCAGCTGGCACCACGCGCCAGCAATTGGCGCTCCGAAGGAGATCTGGAAGCATGGCTGAGCCTGCACGGTGTGGTCGGCATCCGTGCCGTCGATACCCGCGCCTTGGTGCGCCATTTGCGAGAAGGGGGCGCCATCAACGGGGCCATCAGCACCGATGGCACCGCCCCTGGGGCCTTGCTGGAGCAGGTGCGCTCAGCCCCCTCCATGCAGGGGCTCAACCTGGCGGCCCAGGTGTCGACCCCAGAGCCTTATCAGTGGGATCGCTCCTCTGGCGCGGCCTTTGACGCCCGGCTGCAGCAGCGCCCCGATCGCCCCTACCGCGTGGTGGCGATCGATTTCGGCATCAAGCGGGCCATCCTCGAGCGCTTGGTGGCCCATGGCTGTGGGATCACCGTGTTACCCGCTGACGCCACCCTTGAGCAGGTGCTCAGTCACCAGCCGGAGGGGGTGTTTCTCTCCAATGGACCTGGCGATCCCGCCGCCGTCGCCACTGGCATTGAGCTGGCCAAGGGGTTGATTGCGCAGCCCAACCTGCCCCTGTTTGGGATCTGTCTGGGTCACCAGATCCTGGGGCTGGCCCTGGGGGGCCGCACCTTCAAGTTGGGCTATGGCCACCGCGGCCTCAACCATCCCTGCGGCAGCATCGGCCAAGTGGAGATCACCAGCCAAAACCATGGCTTCGCTCTGGATTCGGATTCCCTTCCCGCCGAGCGGGTGCGCGTGACCCATCACAACCTCAACGACCAGACGGTGGCGGCCTTGGAGATGTGCTCTCAGCCTGTGTTCGGTGTCCAATACCACCCCGAAGCGAGTCCCGGTCCCCATGACGCGGACCACCATTTCGCCCGTTTTGCCACCCTGATGGCCGAGCGCCGCTGAAGCCTGTCGCAGTTTTGTTGCGACTGCAGCAGCGACAAATTTGCTCTCTACACTTCGCCCCAGAACGGATTGGGGGCTGGAGCCATCAACGACCTGCAGCGATTGACGGTGTCCCTTCGAGGCGGCTTCGAGCAGCAGGCCCACTGCCAGCTGTTCCGCTTCACGGGGCAGCTTGACGCTTATTCCGACAAGCAGTTCGGCGAGTTTGTGGCCTCCCATCGAGGCACCGGCCAGTCCTTGGTGATCGACCTGAGCCACATCGACTTCATCGACTCCTCCGGACTGGGGGCGCTCGTGCAACTTGCCAAGCAGTGCAACGCTGACCAGCAACAGTTTTTGGTGGTGGGTAACGCCCGGGTGGTGCAGACCGTGAAGCTGGTGCGCCTGGAAGAGTTTTTGCATCTCCAGCCCGATCTCGACACCGCCCTTGGCAACCTCGCGGCCTGAGCAGGGCAGCCCCGACCCATTGGACAGCACGGGTTGGTTGGCAGGGCTGACGCCCCAGCCCCCCGGTGCCGAGCTCGGCCCCCTGCAGCTGGCCTGGCTGGGGGATGCGGTGTGGGAGTTGCACCATCGCCTGCAGCGCTGTCGTCGCCCTGCCCGCTCCCAGACCCTGCATCAGCAGGTGGTGCAGGTGGTGCGCGCCGATGCCCAGGCCCAGGCACTGGAGTGTCTTGATTCCTTGCTCAGTGAGGCCGAGCGCGATCTGGTGCGGCGCGGCCGCAATCGGGCCGGTCGTGGGCCGCGCCGGGGGGATGCGGCGGCCTACGGACAGGCCACGGGTTTTGAGACGCTGCTGGGCTGGCTGTTTCTTCACAACCCTCCCCGGTTGGTCGAGCTGCTAGATCACTTGAAGGAGAACGATCCATAACCTGCGGAAGACGTCATGAGCCCACGATTTGATCGCCGCCCCGAGAAGCGGACGGGGGGCGGGGCCCGCGGGGCTGGTCGCCCGCCCCGTTTCAGCGGTCCAAAGCCGGAGTGGCGCCGCGATGGAGCCGGCGAGGACCGGGAGGGAAGCCGCGATGCCCGGCGGGACCCAGGCGGGCCTGCGCCTCGCGGCGCTTCGCGCTATCAACCCCGCCGCGACGGTGGCGCCGATCGCCCCAGCAGCCGAGGTGAACGCCGCCCCTTTGAGCGCCGCAATGACAGCGACCGCCCCGCCTATGGGGAGCGCAGGCCGGATCGTTTCTCAGGGGATCGCGGTGCCGCCGATAGCAAGCCCTACGACCGCCGGCCTGGTGGCCGTTTTGAAGGTCGTCCCCAGGGTCGGCGCCCCGATGCGGCAGGACGCCCCGATGGTCGCCGTTTTGCAGGGCGCCGTCCCGATGGCCCGCGCTTCGAAGGACGCCGTGCTGACGGGGGCAGAATTGCCAGCGGCAGATTTGAAGCTGGCAGATTCGAAGGTGGGCGCCCGTCGCCAGGACGCTTCTCGCCCAAGCCCCTGATTGTCGATGCCGACAGCCTCCCCCCCAGTGGCGATGCGGAGCGCCACAGCGTTGACCCCAGCACCGACCTGATTTGGGGACGCCATCCAGCCCAGGCGGCCCTTGAAAGTGGTCGTCCCATCCACCGCGTCTGGTGCACGCCGGAGATGCGGTTCAGCCCGAAATTTCTCCAGTTGCTGCGCGAGGCCAAAGCCTCCGGGGTGCTGGTGGAGGAGGTCACCTGGGCGCGCCTGGGGCAGATCACTGGTGGGGCCGTGCACCAGGGCATTGCCCTGCAGACCGCCGCTGCGGAAACCCTGGACCTGCCGACCCTGCTTGAGGGTTGCGCCGGCATCGGCGAACCGCCGCTGCTGATGGCGGTGGATGGCCTCACCGATCCCCAGAACCTGGGGGCGATCGTCCGCAGCGCCGAGGCCCTCGGGGCCCATGGCCTGGTCTTGCCCCAGCGCCGCAGCGCCGGCCTCACCGGTTCGGTGGCCAAGGTGGCAGCCGGGGCACTGGAGCACCTGCCCGTGGCCCGGGTCGTCAATCTCAACCGCGCCCTCGACACCCTCAAACAGGAGGGTTATCGGGTGGTGGGCCTGGCCGCTGAGGGCACCGTCAGCTTGGAGGAGGCCGATCTGGAGGGCCCCCTTGTCATCGTCACCGGATCGGAGGGCGATGGCCTCTCCATGCTCACCCGCCGCAATTGCGATCAGCTGGTGCGCATCCCCCTGCGTGGTGCCACCCCCAGCCTCAATGCCTCCGTGGCCACCGCCCTGCTGCTTTATGAAGTGGCCCGTCGCGGCTGGATGAAGGGGTTGCGTGGCTCCCAGCCCGCACCGCGCCTGGTTCGCCCCCAGCTCCCCGCTCCAGCGGCGGAGACCGCTGAGATGGCCACTGAGATGGCCGCTGAGCTGGTCACTGAGCTGGTCGCTGAGCCTGAGGTCTCTCCCCTGGCACTGGAGGAGGCTCCCCCCATCGCTGAGCTAGCTGCTGAAGAGCTGCCTGTTGCGGCTTGGATGCCTCCTGAGGATGAGGCTCCCGTGGCGGATCCCGGCGTCAATGAGACCACCCTGGACCTCGGTCTCACCCCGGCAGGGCCCGCGGGTTTCAACGGGGACATTCAGCTGTGATGCGCCCAATCCCTTCCGGTCCCAATGGCGGGCAGAATGGACGCAGTCCTGCCCCTGCTCCATGAATCCCCTGCTGTGGCCCGTGCGCAGCTGCGCCAATGGTCTGGGCCTAGCTTGGTGGGCGCGGGTGGAAACCCGTTCACCGGACGCGGTCTACTGGTTTGGGCCGTTTGTGCGTCGTGGCACCCTTGATGCCCACTTGCCAGCCTTCCTCGCCGATCTGCAGGCTGAATCGCCCGGATCCCTTGAGCATCAGCTGCTGCGCACCCGCCGGGGTGAGCCCCTCACCGAAGTGGGTTGATCGGGGTCAGCTGATAGCGTCCAGACCAGCTTGCAAGTAGGTGAATGGGGATCGCCGCATGGCGTGAGCAACTGCGCAAGGGCGACATCTCGGCCCGGGAGCTCACCGATCACCATCTGGCTCGGATCGCGGCGGTCGATTCCACCGTGCACGCCTATTTGGACGTCACTGCGGAGCGGGCCCGGGCCGATGCCGATCGCATCGATGCCCTCCGGGCCGCCGGTGAAGAGCTGCCTCCGCTGGCGGGGATTCCGTTGGCGATCAAGGACAACCTCTGCACCAAAGGGGTCGCCACCACCTGCTCCAGCCGCATGCTGGAGCACTTTGTGCCCCCCTATGAGAGCACCGTCACCGAGCGCCTCTGGCAGGCCGGTGGCGTGCTGCTGGGCAAAACCAACCTCGACGAGTTCGCCATGGGCAGCTCGACGGAGACCTCAGCCTTTGGCCCCAGCCGCAACCCCTGGAATCCGGAGAAGGTGCCCGGCGGCAGCTCCGGCGGCAGTGCGGCGGCGGTGGCCGCCGGTGAGTGCATGGCCTCCCTCGGCTCTGACACCGGCGGTTCGATACGCCAGCCGGCTGCCTTCTGCGGGGTGGTCGGGCTCAAGCCCACCTATGGCCGCGTCAGCCGCTACGGCCTGGTGGCCTTCGCCAGCTCCCTCGACCAGATCGGCCCCTTCACCACCTCGGTGGCTGATGCTGCCGAGCTGCTGCAGGTGATCGCCGGTGCCGACCCCCGCGATTCCACCTGCCTCAACGCCCCCGTGCCCGATTACGTCGAGGCCCTGCAGCAGCCGGTGGCCGGGCTGAGGGTGGGCCTGGTGCGCGAGTGCTTTGAAGCGGAGGGTCTCGATCCCCAGGTGAAGGCGTCTGTGCTCGCCGCTGCCGCCCAGCTGGAGGCCCTGGGCTGTGAGTTGGTCGACGTGAGCTGCCCCCGCTTCAACGACGGCATCGCCATGTACTACGTGATTGCGCCGTCGGAGGCTTCGGCCAACCTGGCTCGCTACGACGGCGTGAAATACGGCTACCGCGCAGCCGATGCGGCAAGCCTGGCGGAGATGACGGCGCGCAGCCGGGCCGAGGGCTTCGGCGATGAGGTGCAGCGGCGCATCCTGATCGGCACCTACGCCCTATCGGCGGGCTACGTGGATGCCTACTACAAAAAGGCCCAGCAGGTGCGCACCTTGATCCGTCGCGACTTTGACCGGGCCTTCGAGTCGGTGGATGTGTTGCTCACTCCCACCTCCCCCACCACGGCCTTCGGCTTTGGCGCCCACAGGGACGACCCCCTGGCCATGTACCTGGCCGACCTGCTCACGATCCCCGCCAACATGGCTGGCCTGCCGGCGATCAATGTCCCCTGCGGTTTCGATCTCCAGGGCTTGCCGATCGGCTTGCAACTGATCACCGGTGTGCTCGAAGAGCCGCGGCTGTTGCAGGTGGCTCACCACTACGAGCAAGCCGCACGGGTAATGCAGAGCCGTCCGGTGGCTGATCTGGTGCCCTAGCGGCACTCCAGATCTGGTGCCGGTAGCCGCGGGTGCTCCAAGCACCACGCTGGATCTTGCGTAGTCGCCTAACTTGGGCCTGCACCAGGTGCCTGCCGGCCGCTTTTGCCCTTGGCTTTCGTTCCGCTCCACAACCACAGCGACTACAGCCTCCTGGACGGGGCGAGTCAGTTGCCGGCGATGGTGGAGCGGGCGGTTGAGCTCGGCATGCCCGCCCTGGCCCTCACCGACCACGGCGTCATGTATGGCGCCATCGAGCTGCTGAAGCTCTGCACCAAGGCGGGGATCAAGCCGATCATCGGCAACGAGATGTATGTCATCAATGGCTCCATTGATGACCCCCAGCAGAAAAAGGAGAAGCGCTACCACCTTGTGGTGCTGGCCAAGAACGCGGAGGGCTACCGCAATCTGGTGAAACTCACCAGCATCAGTCACCTGCGCGGCATGCGCGGCCGGGGCATCTTTGCCCGCGCCTGCATCGACAAGCAGCTGCTGGCCCAGCACAGCGAAGGGCTGATTGTGGCCACCGCCTGCCTGGGCGGCGAGATTCCCCAGGCGATCCTGCGGGGCCGCCCCGAGGTGGCCCGCGACGTGGCCCGCTGGTACCAGCAGACCTTCGGCAACGATTTCTACCTGGAGATCCAGGACCATGGCGGCATCGAAGACCGCATCGTCAACACCGAGATCGCTCGCATCGGTGCCGAGCTGGGCATTGAGCTGATTGCCACCAACGACGCCCACTACCTCAGTGCCAACGACGTGGAGGCCCACGACGCGCTGCTGTGCGTGCTCACCGGCAAGCTGATCAGCGACGAAAAGCGTCTGCGCTACACGGGCACCGAATACATCAAAGGCGAGGCCGAGATGCTCGCCCTGTTCGGCGATCACCTGCCGCCAGCAGTGGTGGAGCAGGCTGTCGCAAACACAGCCAAGGTGGCTGAGAAGGTGGAGGCCTACGACATCCTGGGCCGCTACCAGATGCCGCGGTTCCCGATTCCCGAGGGCCATACACCGGTGAGTTACCTCACCGCGGTGGCCGAGCAGGGCCTGCGGGATCGCCTGCATCTGGAGAGCGATGCAGCGTTTAAGCCGGAGTACGGCGAGCGGTTGGCTTTCGAGCTGCAGGTGATGGAGCAGATGGGTTTCCCCACCTACTTCCTGGTGGTGTGGGATTACATCCGCTTCGCCCGGGATAACGGCATCCCGGTGGGGCCGGGTCGGGGCTCGGCGGCCGGATCCCTGGTGGCCTATGCCCTGGGCATCACCAACATCGATCCGGTTACCAATGGCCTGCTGTTCGAGCGCTTCCTCAACCCAGAGCGCAAGTCCATGCCGGATATTGACACCGACTTCTGCATCGAGCGCCGTGGTGAGGTGATCGATTACGTCACCCAGCGCTATGGCGAAGCGAAGGTAGCCCAGATCATCACCTTCAACCGCATGACCTCCAAGGCTGTGCTTAAGGATGTGGCCCGGGTGCTTGATATTCCCTATGGCGATGCCGATCGACTGGCCAAGTTGATTCCGGTGGTGCGGGGCAAACCCGCCAAGCTCAAGGAGATGATTGGTGCTGAATCGCCAGCACCGGAATTCCGCGAGAAGTATGAGAAGGACCCTGTGGTCCAGCGCTGGGTGGACATGGCCATGCGCATTGAGGGCACCAACAAAACCTTCGGGGTGCATGCGGCCGGCGTGGTGATTGCCGCAGATCCGCTCGATGAGCTGGTGCCGCTCCAGCGCAACAACGATGGCCAGGTGATCACCCAGTACTTCATGGAAGACGTGGAGTCGATGGGCCTCTTGAAGATGGACTTCCTCGGGCTCAAAAACCTCACAATGATCGACAAGACCGTCGACCTGGTGGAGCAGAGTAGTGGCATCAAGGTTGATCCCGACGACCTGCCCCTCAACGATGAAGGCACCTATGCCCTGCTGGCCCGGGGCGATCTCGAAGGCATCTTCCAGCTTGAATCGAGTGGCATGCGCCAGATCGTGCGCGATCTCAAGCCCTCATCGCTGGAGGACATTTCCTCGATTCTGGCCCTTTATCGACCGGGCCCTCTCGATGCCGGACTGATCCCCAAGTTCATCAACCGCAAACACGGTCGCGAAGCGATCGATGTGGCCCATGAAAAGCTGGAACCGATCCTGAAGGAGACCTACGGGATCATGGTCTACCAGGAGCAGATCATGAAGATCGCCCAGGCCCTGGCCGGCTATTCCCTCGGTGAAGCCGACCTGCTGCGGCGGGCGATGGGTAAGAAGAAGAAAAGCGAAATGGAGAAACACCAGAGCATCTTCGTGAGTGGTGCCACCGAGCGGGGTGTTGATCCGAGGGTTGCGGAAGCCCTGTTTGAACAGATGGTGCTGTTCGCGGAATACTGCTTCAACAAGAGCCATTCCACCGCCTATGGGGCCGTCACCTATCAGACGGCCTATCTCAAGGCCCACTATCCAGTGGCCTACATGGCGGCGCTGCTTACTGTGAATGCCGGCGACAGCGCCAAGGTGCAGCGCTACATCGCCAACTGCAATGCCATGGGCATCGAGGTGATGCCGCCGGATGTGAATGCCTCCGGAATCGACTTCACACCGGTCGGCGATCGCATCCTGTTCGGCCTCTCGGCCGTGCGCAATCTGGGCGATGGGGCGATCCGTCAGTTGATCGAAGGTCGACGCAACGATGGCCCCTATGAATCTCTAGCCGAGCTCTGCGATCGCATTCCCGGCCAGCAGCTCAACCGCCGAGCCATGGAGGCCTTGATTCACTCCGGTGCCCTCGATGCCCTCGAACCCAAGGCCAACCGGGCCCAGTTGATGGCGGATCTCGAACTGGTGATCGATTGGGCCAGCTCCCGCGCCAAGGATCGGGCCAGCGGTCAGGGCAATCTGTTTGACCTGTTCGGAGCCGCCGCGGGGGCCGATTCCACTGCGGCGGGCGTGGCCGATTTGAGTACGGCGCCCAAGGCTGCTCCAGTGCCCGACTATCCCCCCACCGAGAAACTGCGGCTGGAGAAGGAGCTGGTGGGCTTCTACCTCTCGGATCACCCCCTCAAGCAGCTGGCCCACCAGGTGAAACTGCTCTCACCGGTGGCCCTTGGCAGCCTGGAGGAGATGGCCGATAAGGCCAAGGTGAGTGCTGTGGTGATGGTGTCTGAGTTGCGCCAGGTGACCACCCGCAAGGGTGATCGCATGGCCGTGCTGCTCCTTGAGGATCTGACCGGCAGCTGCGAGGCCGTCGTGTTTCCCAAGAGCTACGCCCGCCTGGCGGATCACCTGATGGTGGACGCCCGTCTGTTGGTGTGGGCTTCGGTTGACCGCCGCGATGATCGCGTGCAGCTGATTGTCGACGACTGCCGCTCCATCGACGATCTTCAGCTGCTGATGGTCGATCTTCCGGCCGAACAGGCTGCCGACATCGCCATCCAGCACCGGCTACGGGAATGCCTGCACCGCCACAAGCCACCCCAGGAGGAGGCCGGACTGCGGGTGCCGGTGGTGGCCTTGGTGCACCAGGCGGATCAGACCCGCTTCGTGCGACTCGGGCCCCAGTTTTGTGTGGGCGACGTGGGAGCCGCCCTGGACACGCTGACTGCCGCCGACTTCCGCGCCAGGGTCAGCTCACCCATCCTTGCGGCCTGAGCCGGGCGGCGGCTGGGCATTGCCCCCTGCGCGCATGCTCCGAATTGAGCTGCGCAGGCGGCTGATGTTCACCCCGATCTGCTCGGTGCCCAACAGGCTGCCCGGCTGGTCTTCCCAGCTGGCCGACAGCACACCAAAGCTCAGGCCGAGCAGGCCTAGAAAAAAACAAGCTCCCGATGCCGCCAAGGTGGCACCGGGAGCAATGTCGGCGATCTCTCGGCTCACCAGCAAGTAGCTGCCGACAAACACGCCCATGCCCATCAGGGTGGGGATGCCGGTGCCGATCGCAATGCGCCGGGCCATGCGGTTGGCTACCGCGTCTGGTATCACCTGCTGGCGAGCGGGTTGACGTGAGCCCTTGCCGGCTGGAACTCGGCGTTGAATTCCTTTGCCGGCCATGGACGCGCTCCGTTCAGCCGCGGATGCCGAGCTTGGCGATCAGGGCGCTGTAGCGCTCCTTGCTGATGCCGTTGAGGTAACCGAGCAGCCGCTTGCGGCGGCCGATCATCTTGAGCAGACCCTGGCGCGAGGAGAAGTCGTGCTTGTTCTTCTGGAGATGGCCGGTCAGCTGGCTGATCCGCTCACTGAGCATGGCCACCTGCACTTCCACCGAACCGGTGTCGGTGCCATGGGTCTGGTGACCGTTGATCAGTTCCTGCTTTTTGGTGGTGGTGAGCGGCATGGGCTGGGGAGTGAAGCGCAGGCTGGGCCCGGGTTGGGGACCTACGGTGCAAGCGACCACCATACCGCCCAGGGGTCTGGGTAGCTGTCGGTTCAGGCCACCTGGCGGGACAGCCAGCGCAGGCATTCGCGGATCCAATCTTCCGCCCCAGCCTCTTCCCCGAGCCCGCCTGCGGCCACGGCCCGCAGGGCCCGGTGAATCTCCAGGGCCTCGTAGCCCAGGGCCGCCAGGGTGAGCTGCACCTCATCCCGACCGGCGGCAGGCAGCAGCGGGCCGTCCGCTAAGGGATCGCTGTCGTCCTGCCCCTCCAGCTGCCCCAGGAATCGCTGCTGCAGCCGGGTGCGCAGTTCCACCGCCAGCCGTTCCGCGGTGCGCTTCCCCACTCCCGGGGCCTGGCAGAGCCGGCGCAGATCGGCCTGCACGATCGCCTGCACCAGCTCACCTGGATCCATCACGCCGAGTAGCCCCAGGCCCATCTGGGGACCCACACCACTCACGGCAACCAGTTCCCGGAACAGATCCCGCTCGTGGCGTTCGCCGAAGCCGTAGAGGATCCAGGCGTCGTCGCGGATGGCGTGGTGGATGTGCAGGCTCACGGCGCTGCCCTCCGCCGGCAGCTGCTGCCATTGCCGTTGGCTCACCTGAACGTCGTAGCCCACCCCCTGACACACCAGCATCAGGCCGAAGCGTTTGTCCTGCTGCCAGGGATGGGTGAGTTGCCCTTGCAGCCAGCCGATCATGGGAGCAGTGAAAGGTCCCCCATCGTGCCCGCCCTGCCCAGCCGTGCCCAGGCCTCGCCCGCGATTCGATCCCGGTGGCAATCTCGCCGGCTGCTCGGTTGGTTGTTGCCGTTGGTGCTGGTGGTCTGCACCGCGCTGACCGGTTGCAGTGGTGTCGCTCAGCCACCGCGCTCGGTGTTGTTGCAGGCCTTGGAGTTGCAGATCCAGCTCACCCAGGGGGCCATCGCTGAGGCCCTCGCCCTCGAGGCCGGCGGCACCCCGGAGGTGAGCCGGGTGCGGGTGTCTGAACAGGAGTCGGTGCGGATCGGCGACGCCAAGGGTCTGCGGGTGCTGGGTCAGTTCGACTGGCGCCTGGCCGGCGATCCGATTCGGGTCGACAGCCCCTTTGAGCTCTATCTGCAGCGTGGGGTACGGGGCGAGAGCTGGCGTCTGGCCAGGCCCAGGAGCCTCGCTGCCGATGGCGCTGCAGGGGACGATGCCAACGTGCAGGCCTGGATCACCGACCCCCTGCCGCTCAAGGGCTGACCAGGCTTCAGGACCCTTTCCTGCGTCATCCGCAGAGCTTCTCGACCCGCACCCCAACGCGAACCGCATGGAGACCCCCGCCCCACCCTGGCTGCCTCAGTCCGTGGCCCTCACCTATCCCGGCTGGGTGCAGCGCAAGGCCGTCACCCTGTGCAAGCGGGATCAGAAGCGCGGCGGGAGCGGCAATGTGCAGGACTACCGCCTGGCCATTCACAACGCCGTGGTGGCCTCGGCCGGTCTGGACCACTGGACCGGCGAGCCGCTCGACTGGCACCTGATCGGCACCTACGACAATCGGGAGGCAGCAACAGGCAAGGGCGAACACAAGAAGCAGTACGCCCTGCTGCCCACCATCGACCACCGTTTCAACACACCGAGCCCCGACTTTGTGATCTGTGCCTGGCGCACCAATGACGCCAAGCACGACATGACGCCTGAGGAGCTCCTGGCGTTTTGCCGCCGGGTGGTGGCCCACGCCGAGAGGATCAGCGCGCCCGCTGGCGGTGACTGAGGCTCACCAGGGTGGCGGCCAGAACCAGGGCCGCGCCAGCGATGGTCCAGGCGTCGATCGCTTCGCCGAACAGCAGCCAGCCCCAGCCCCCCGCAAACAACACCTGCACGTAGCTGATGGCTGTAGCCCGCGCCGCCGGCAGGGCCATCAGGCTGCGGGTCAGGTACACCTGGCCCAGCTGGGTGAACAGCCCCACGCCGAGGAGCCAGAGCACTTCCATCGGGGTGGGCAGCACCGGATGGAGCGCCACCAGCGGCAGGCTCAGGGGCAGGGCCACCAGGGGGAAGTAGAAGACAATCACGAGCGGGTGCTCGCTCTGGCCCAAGGAGCGCACACTCACGTAGGCCAGGGCCGTGAACAGGGCCCCGGCCACGGCGATCAGCACAGGTTGCCAGGCCAGGGCCATGCTGCCGCCGGGCTGGGCCACCAGCAGCACCCCAAGCCAGCCCAAGGCCATGGCGGCCACCACCCGCTTGCCGATGCGCTCGCCCAGCATCAGCCAGGCCAGCAGGCCCGTGAACGGTGGATAGAGGTACTGCAGCACCGTGGCTGAGGCCAGCGGCAAAGCGGCCAGGGCGGCATAGACGCAGAGCAGGGCGGCGGTGCCGATCACCCCGCGCCAGATCAGCAACCACCGGCGCTGGCCCCAGGGGGAAATGCCGGCCCGGCGCAGCAGCCACCAGCTCAGGGCCACACTCACAATGGCCCGCGCCAGCACCACCTCGGCGGCGGGAATGCGGCCCCCCACCTGTTTCACACACACGCCCATCAGCGAAAAACTCAGGGCGCTGGCCACCATTCCGAGCATGGCCCGCCTGCCCCGGTCAGAATCGGGCATCGCTTCAGCGCCCACCACCGCCCCCCATCGCCTTGAGCCTGCCGCGCCTCCACCCCCGCACGATCGAGGCCGTCAAGGAGCGGGCCGACATCGTCGATGTGGTGGGCGAGCACGTGGTGCTCAAGAAGAAGGGGCGGGAATACGTTGGCATCTGTCCCTTCCACGACGACACATCGCCGTCGATGACGGTGTCCCCGGCCAAGCAGTTCTACTACTGCTTCTCCTGCGGGGCCGGCGGCAATGCCATCAAGTTTCTGATGGAGCATCAGCGCCAGAGCTTCAGCGATGTGGTGCTGGAGCTGGCGCGCAAATATCAGCTGCCGATCGAAACCCTCGACGGCCCCCAGCAGGAGCGCCTGCGCAAGCAGCTCTCCCGTCGCGAGCAGCTGCACCGGGTGCTCACCCTGGCGGCGGGTTGGTTTCGCAGCCAGCTGCGCGCCCCCGAGGGCGCAGCGGCCCTGGCCTACCTGCGCGACAGCCGCGGCCTGAGCGAAGCCACCCTGGAGGCCTTTGAGCTCGGCTACGCCCCCGACCGCTGGGACGGCCTGCTCAGCCACCTGCAGCAGGTGGAGGGCTTGGGTCCGGAGCTGCTGGAGGCGGCTGGCCTGGTGGTGCCCCGCAAGGGGGCTCTTTCACAGGACAGCCGTGGTTTTTACGACCGCTTCCGCCACCGGGTGATGGTGCCGATCAAGGACCGCCAGGGGCGGGTGATCGGCTTTGGTGGCCGCAGCCTCGATGGTGGCGAGCCGAAATACCTCAACTCCCCGGAAACGGAGGTGTTCGAGAAGGGCAAGCATCTGTTTGGCCTCGACAAGGCCAGCAACGCCATCCGCAAGGACGACCGGGCGGTGGTGGTGGAGGGCTATTTCGATGTGATCGCCCTGCATGCCGCCGGCATCACCAATGCCGTGGCGGCCCTCGGCACGGCGTTGAGCAGCCAGCAGATCACCCAGCTGTGCCGCTGCTGCGAAAGCCGCCGGTTGATTCTCAATTTCGACAGCGACGGTGCGGGTGTGCGTGCTGCCCAGCGGGCCATCGGCGAGGTGGAGCAGCTGGCGCTGCAGGGGCAGTTGGAGCTGCGGGTGCTGCACCTCCCCGCTGGCAAGGATCCCGACGAATTTCTCAAGGGCCAGGGGGCTGGCGAATACCGCTCCCTGCTGGATCAGGCCCCCCTCTGGCTCGACTGGCAGATCGAGCAGGTGTTGGAGGGGCGCGATCTCGCCCGTCCCGACCAGTTCCAGCAGGTGGTAACGGCCCTGGTGGCTCTGCTCGGCAAGCTGCCCCAGAGCGCCGTGCGCAGCCACTACCTGCAGCGGGTGGCCGAGCGGCTCAGCGGCGGTCAGGCGCGTCTGGCGATCCAGTTGGAAGACGACCTGCGCCAGCAGGTGAAAGGCCAGCGCTGGCATGGCCGCTCCCAGAAGTGGGAACAGCCCGGCGAGGCGGGCCTGCGGGAACGGGCCGAGGCGGAGCTATTGCGGCTCTATCTTCACTGCCCCAGCCACCGCGCTGCCATCCGGGTGGAGCTGCGCCAGCGGGAGCTCGACGATTTCGCCCTGCAACACCACCGCCTGCTGTGGGCGGCGATCAGCGCCCTCGAGGAAGACAACCTGGGGGTTGGCCGGCTGGAGGCGATCAACCGCGGCAGCGATCCCGGCCACGACCTTGGCGATCTCGAGCTGCCCCGGTTGCTGGGTGATCAGCTGGTGGTGGAGCAGAGCGCCCTGCTCAGCCGCTTGACGCCCCTGCTGGAGCCCAATGAGTTGCAGCGCATGGCCCTCAGCCAGCCGATGCTGCAGCTGCGCGGTGCCACGGCGGCCCTGGAGCGCCAGAAGAGCGTCAAGCGCTGCCGGCACCTGCTGGATGCCTGGAGCACCCAGCGCCTCGAAACCCTGGAGCGCTGCATCGCCCGGCTGCTGGATGAGGAGCGGCAGGAGGCGCGAGCCGCCGCCTCTGGTCTGGCTCCGGTGAGCGACATGGAGGCGCGGATTGAAGCCCTGTTCACCGAGCTCAATGGCGATGCCCTGCGCTTCCAGGAGCTCTATTACAACGAGCGTAAACACCTGGAGCACCTCGACTCCCAGCGTCGCGCCGGCTACGGGGAGGTGATGGCCCAACCCGCTGCCTGATCCTCTGCCTGATCCTCTCTGCGGCTGTGCTCACCAGGGCGTTTCACAGCCCGTTCAACGGTTTGTTGAACGGTTTGTTCAACACCTCTGGATTCCCTAAACCCATCCCGATCTCCTCGGCCTTGTCCTGATGTCCCCGTCTCTGTTGCCGTCCCGCGTCGCCGTTGTCAGCGGGATCGGCCTGCTTGGCCTGGCTGCTGCTCTGTTGCCTTGCTCCCAACCGGCCCAGGCGCAGGCCCCGGCCCCGATCCAGGCCCAGAGCCAGGCTTGCCCCTGCAGCTGTGAGCAGCCCAGCGTGGGGCTGATTGGGCCGGATGGCTTGTGTCAGTGCCCCTGTGGGGCTGTGCCGATTCCCGGCATCAATGCCGAAACCCTGTCAGGGCCACCCAAGCCGCCCAAGGCCGGGGGACCGGCACCCACCTGGACCGTCGAACCCGGCTTCGAGGATGGCTTCGGAGGTCCTTTCTGGGGTGACTGGTGGTAAGCGCTCATCCATCGCCACCCGATGGCGCTGTAGTGCCCGGATACGCTGGATTTCTCTGTGCACTGCCAATACCTGCGGCCATGGGGTTTTTCGAGGTGTTCTGGCAGGGCGAGGCCATCGGGGATGGTGGCGATCTCGAGGAAGCCCTCACCGCCTATCTCGCTGTGCAGCCTGAGGAGGGCAGCTGGGCTGAGGCCTGCGCGGAAGCGGAGGTGCAGCCATGCATCCGGCGCTATGCCTCCTTCGAGGCCTACCTCGACAACGCCGACGAACTCGAGACGATCCCTGTGAGCGCCGCCATGATCGAAGCAGCCCTTGTGTCGCTCGCCTAAGCGCGGCCCTGCCAGACCCATCAACGGGCCTGCACCACCGGGATGGCGGCCAGCCGCGTGGTGGCGGCACCGGAGAGCCGCGAGCGTCGCATCCGCCAGGGCGTCTGCAGGCCTGCGGCGGCCCATTGCACGGTGCCGCTGCCGTAGTGGCGGTTGAGGCGATCGATGGTGGCCATCAGGGCCGAGCGGCGGTGCTGCTGCTCCAGGGGCAGTGGCACCAGCAGGTGGTGCTGCAGGATCTCCTCGCTCTGCAAGTTCTGCAGCAGAACGCCAGCCTTCTGTAGGGGTTTGTGGGGCTTGAACAGCCGCTCCACCAGGGGCAGGGCCGCCTGCAGCAGTACGGCCGTGTCGTTGCTGGCCAGCGGCAGGGTCACCGTGGCGCTGTTGCTGTAGAAGCTGGTGCCATTGAAGGGGCTGCTGCGCACAAATACCGTGATGGCCCCGGCCCGTTGCCGTTGGCGCCGCACCTTCTCCGCCGCCCGGCTCAGGTAGGTGGCGATCGCCTCCTGCAGCTCGGCCTGGGTGGTGATGGGCTGGCTGAAGCTGCGGCTGACGCAGGTTTCCCGCTTGGTGGCCGGCAGGGTGTCCAGTGGCAGGCAGGCGTGGCCGCGCAGCTCCTGCTGCAGGCGCACGCCCACCACACCGCAGCGGCGCCGCAGTTCGCCGCTGGGCATGTCCCGCAGGGCCCGGGCATGGCTGATGCCGCGCAGGCGGCACCAGCGGGAGAGCTGGCGGCCGATGCCCCACACGTCTTCGATCGCGACCGCTTCGAGCTGGGGATCGGGGTCACCGATGCCGCCGAAGTCCCACACACCGTCGCTTCCGGGTGCCGTTTTAGCGAGGCGGTTGGCGAGCTTGGCCAGCACCTTGCTGGGGGCGATCCCCACCGCCACCGGCAGGCCCAGCTCGCAGAGCACGTGGTGGCGCAGTCGCCGGCCCCAGTCGTGCAGGTCACCGTGGCCGGCGGGCCGGTGCAGCTGGCCGAAGGCCTCATCGATCGAATAGATCTCCAGCTGCTCGACCCACGGCTCCACGGTGGTCATCAGCCGCTGGCTCATGTCGGCGTAGAGGGCGTAGTTGGAGCTACGCACCACCACACCCTGGCGTTCCAGCTCGCGCCGCACCTGGAAGTAGGGCTGGCCCATGCGGATGCCGAGGGCTCGCGCTTCGGCACTGCGCGACACGATGCAGCCGTCGTTGTTGGACAGCACCACCAGCGGTCGGCCCAGCAGTGCGGGATCCATCACCGCTTCGCAGGAGGCGTAGAAGTTGTTGCCGTCGATCAGCACGATCGCTGGCCGGCCGGTGGCCTGAGAGCGGCAGGTCATGGCGCTTCAGCGATGGCCCGTGCCGGGCTCGAGGGTACGGATGACGTGCACGGCCACCCCCCAGAGGTGGGGCTCAGCGCCGGGATCCAGCTCCAGCGGGGGATAGGCGGGATGGGCCGCCTCCAGCCGCAGCCGGCCCCGGTGGCAGACCAGCCGTTTGAGGGTGAAACCACCAGCGAGCCAGGCCACCACGATCTGGCCAGGCCGGGGCTCCAGGCCTCGATCCACGATCAGCAGGTCGCCGTGGGCGATCCCGGCGCCCTGCATCGACTCGCCACTCACCCGCAGCAACACCGTGCTGGCACGGCAGCGGATCAGCTCGTCTTCAAGACTGATGGCGGTGAGGTTGGTGGGGGTGAGGCTGGTGGGGGGAGCGGGGGGTGCCAACGGCGCGCCGCAAACCCAATCACGTTAGTTCAGGTGTACTGGCATGGCGCCGGCCTAGTCCTGCGGGCCGGCATCCTTGGAGCCGGTGAAGCGCCGATAGAGCCACAGGCCGCCGCCGCCCCACAGCAGGGTCCACAGCATGAAAGTGGTGAGCGTGCCGAGCTGGCCCGTCTCGAGGGAATAGACGCCGGCCTGGATCAGCCCGGCATCGATCAGGGAACCGCCAATGCCCCAGCCCAGCACCCAGCTGAGCAAAAAGCCGATCGCCTGCAGATTGCCGGTCATGCCGGCGAGGTTAGGCGCTGGCTGAAGCGGCGGACGAACTGCGCCAGGGGCATCGGCCCGCAGCGGCGCTGCCAGCCCACTCCTTCCGGGTAGCGGCGCCAGCAGGACAGCCGATTGCCGCGGTTGTCGAGACAGATCAGGTAGCGGTAGGTGGCAGTGGCGGCGGTGGACGGGGCCTCCGCGCTGGGCAGGGGCCGCAGCGGCTCAAACACGGCAGCAAGCTCCCGCCAGTTGCGGGGCGGCAGCCCGCTGGCCCGCAGCGGCGCGCCGAGCAGGCTGGCGAGGTGCTGGGGGAAGCCGGCATCGGGAAGCCACCAGTGGCCCTGGCGTGACCGGTGGGACTCGAGCAGGGAGATCACGGCGCCGCAGGCCATGGGCAGGGAAGGGAAGGTCCCTTCACCAGTGCCCGGCCTGTCTCATCCTCAGCTGTCAGGCCGCAGCCAGTGCTGCTCCACCCGGTCGGCCAGGGCGAGGCAGCGATCCATCTCTTCCCAGAGGAGATCGCGCCGACTGCTGTGCACAGCGAAGGAGCGGTGATGCAGCTCCCGGGCCTGGTAGCGAAGGGCATCGCGGATGCGCTGCCCTTCGTCGCGATGGAGCGTGTCGCTCAACACTGCTGCTGGGTCAGCCACTGCTGGGTCAGCCAATGGTGGCTATGTGGCGCATCAGGTCGATGCACTTGCAGCTGTAGCCCCACTCGTTGTCGTACCAGGCCACCAGCTTCACGAAGGTGTCGGTGAGGGCGATGCCGGCACCGGCATCAAACACTGAGGTGCAGCTCTCGCCCAGGAAGTCGGTGCTCACCACCTCGTCCTCGGTGTAGCCGAGGATGCCGGCCATGGGGCCTGCCGAGGCGGCCTTCATCGCGGCCTTGATCTGGTCGTAGCTGGTGGGCTTGGCCAGGTTCACGGTGAGGTCCACCACCGACACATCGGGGGTTGGCACGCGGAAAGCCATGCCGGTGAGCTTGCCGTTGAGCTCGGGGATCACGCGGCCCACAGCCTTGGCGGCACCGGTGGAGCTGGGGATGATGTTCTGGCCGGCACCGCGGCCGCCGCGCCAGTCCTTCACCGAGGGGCCGTCCACCGGTTTCTGGGTGGCGGTGGCGGCATGCACGGTGGTCATCAACCCGTTGACGATGCCGAAGTTGTCGTGCAGCACCTTGGCCACTGGAGCCAGGCAGTTGGTGGTGCAGCTGGCGTTGGACACGACGTCCTGGCCGGCGTAGCCGGTGTGGTTCACGCCCATCACAAACATGGGTGTGGCGTCCTGGGAGGGAGCGCTCATCACCACACGCTTGGCGCCTGCGTTGATGTGGGCGCGGGCCGCTTCGTCGGTGAGAAAGAAGCCGGTGCTCTCCAGCACGTAGTCGGCGCCCACGGCGCCCCAGTTGAGATTGTTCGGGTCGCGTTCGGCGCTGATGCGGATGGCCTTGCCATTCACCACCAGCTGACCGTTCTCCACGCGCACTTCGCCCTGGAAGCGGCCATGGGTGGAGTCGTAGCGAAGCATGTAGGCCAGATACTCCACATCGATCAGGTCGTTGATGCCCACCACCTCCACGTCCGGCATGCTCACGGCTCGGCGGAAGGCCAGACGGCCGATGCGGCCAAACCCGTTAATGCCGATGCGGATGGTCATCGCGGCGCTCCTGAAACCCTGAATAAAAAGGCTCGAAGCCACCTTAGGGGCACTGATCAGGCTCCTTGCCGTCAGCCCAGGGCCTGCTGGAGAGCCGCCAGACCGAACACCAGGAAGAGGCCACCACTGAGCCGGTACAGGAGCCGCTCGTTGACGCGCTGGCCGATCCATTTGCCCGCCCCCACCGCCAGCCAGGTGACCAGGGCGTGACCCAGCAGCGTGCCGGCGAGCAGGCCGGTGAAGCTGAACACCTGGGCTGGTGCCGTGGCCATGAAGATCGTGGTGAATTGGGTGCGGTCACCCAGCTCGGCGACAAACACCAGCACGAAGGCTTCCCAGATCACCGCCCAGGCCGTATTGACTGGCCGGCTGGTTTCGGCCGCATTGATCGCTTCCTCGGCTTCCTCAGCTTCCTCCGAGGCCGCGTCCGCTGCCATGCCCTGGGCATCGATCAGCAGCTTGAGGCCAAAGCCGAGAAACAGGGCGGCGGCCAGCCAGGGCACCACGGTGGGTGGCAGCAATTCCCGCAGGCCGTAGCCCAGGGCCAGGGAGATCAGCGTGACTGCCGTGAGGGCGGCAAAGGCACCGAGAAACACCCAGCGGCCCCGATGGCGCACCGCCAGGATCAGCGCCATAAAAAACGTTTTGTCGCCCAGCTCGGCCAGGGTGATGGCGGTGAGGCTGGAGCCGAAGGCGGCCAGGCTGGGGTCGCTCGAAAGAGTGATGCTCATCCTCTACCCCTACCCCAGCGGTGGGAAAAACGGCGTGAAAGCGGCTACGCCAGTGGTAAATCCATGGCCAGCACGCACCGGCCCGGGTCTGCAGCAGCCAGCTCAGGCGTCCTCGTCGTCTTCCAGCAGCAGTTGCTGGAATGCGGTGTAAAGGTCGACGTGGTCCGCGGCCGTGCGGGGATCCGCCCGGCCCACGGTGTTGGCTCCGGTGGGCCTGTTGCGACCCGAGGCGGGAGCGGCTGCCGGTGGAGGGTCCTGCCGGCGGGCTTCCAGCTCCCGCAACCGCTCCATCAGATGGGGCGGCACGGTGCCATCCGGGCTGACCTGCATCAGTTCGCGAAACAGGGCCTCCGGGTTCTCCTCGACTTCAACGCGATGGCGTTTGTCTGTGGCCTTGGGCGTGCCCTGCTGGGGCGGCGTCGGTGTGGGCAGCGGTTTGGGCAGGCTGCGGCCGAGGGCCTCGAGGCGTTCGCGGCTGCGGGCGTCGAAACTCATGGTTCGGGGGTCAGCTGCAGCCCAGGGAGGAACGGGTGTCGCGGCCGGTGACGGGGTTGGTGCCGCTGGCCACGCCGCAGAGGGTTTTGAGGGCATCGCCCCGCAGCGGCACGTTGGTGAAGTCGGCCCCCTCAATCACCACGTTGGTGAATTTGGTGTTGAAGGCAAAGGCATCTTCCAGCACTGCATTGGTGAGGTTGGTGCCATCGAAGATCGCCGAATCGAGGGTGGCTTCGCGCAGGTTGGTGTTGCTCAGATCGGCGTCCTGGAGCTTGGCGCCGAACAGGCTGGCTCCCTGCAGATCGGAGCCGGCGAAGGTGGCGTCCCGCAGGTTGGTGAGGTTGAAGGTGGCGCCGCGCAGATCCTGGTCGTGGAAATCAGCGCCGATCAGCACCTGCTTGGCCACATCCATGGCGGCCATGGCCGGGGCGGGGGCCAGCCAGGTGGTGCCGAGGGCCAGCAGCAGCGCCAGCACCCAGCCAGCCAGGCGGTGTGGGCCGCGCTTCGGAGACATCGGCGGATGCATGGCAACCTTTCAGCTCATCCCAGCCTAAGGAGGGCCATTCCGCCGGGATGCTCGACCCCTTGTGGGAACCCTGAGGCCACACCGGGGAGGGCCATGCCACGCACCACCGCACGCCGTCAGGGCGACTGGGCCGAGCAGCGCGCCCTGCGCCTGTTGCAGCAGCGTGGCTGGCGGCTGCTGGCCCGGCAGTGGGTCTGCCGCTGGGGCGAGCTCGACCTGGTGCTGGAGAAGCAGGGGCGACTGCTGCTGGTGGAGGTGAAGGGTCGGCGCCGGCCTGGCCCCGATGGTTGGGGGGTCGGCTCCCTACGGCGCGGTAAGCGTCAGCGGTTGGAGCGGGCCTGGCATTGCTGGCTCGAGAGCCAGCCAACCTGGGCCGAGAGCCCGGTGGAGATGGTGTATGCCCTGGTGCCGCTCGCCCCGGCGACCGGCCCGGTGCGCTGGATTCGCCCAGACGGCTAAGCGACCACGGCGCATCGGGTCAAGGCCAGGCGTCAGGGTGTCGGGGTCGGAGTTTGTGTCGGAGTGGAGGTGGGTGTGCTGACGGCTGGAGCGGGGCTGAACTCCACCGTGCAGAGATAGCGGATGTTGCCGATCCCCACCTCCACCTCCTGACAGTGTTCGCCGGTGATGACAGCCCCCGGCGGCAGCTGCTGCCGTGCCCGAGCGAGGGCATTGGTTTTGTTCCAGATCGAGGAGGCGGTGGCGCTGCCAGCGCGGGCGGCGGGGGACAGCCCCGCGATGCCAGCCAGCAGCATTCCGGCGAGCAGCGATCCAGTCAGGAGCAGACGGGCCAGCGCGGGGGTGGGCCGCTGGGCGAGGCGGAGAGGGGAGACAGGCAATGTGGAGCAACTGCAGCGTCATCCATGAGTTTTGCTGCCCACCGCGCCCGCAAGCGTTTCGGCCAGCACTGGTTGGTGGATCAGGGGGTGCTCGGCCGCATCGTGGCGGCCGCAGAGCTCGAGCCCGCCGATCGGGTGCTGGAGGTGGGGCCGGGTCGGGGAGCGCTCACCGAGCGGCTGCTGGCCTCGCCGGCGGGGGTGGTGGCAGCGGTGGAGCTCGATCGCGATCTGGTGCACGGTCTGCAGGAGCGTTTTGGCGGCGAACCGCGGTTCAGCCTCACCCCAGGCGATGTGCTGGCGGTTGAGCTGCCGGCAGCCAACAAGGTGGTGGCCAACATCCCGTACAACATCACCGGCCCCCTGCTGGAGCGCCTGGTGGGCCGCCTCGATCGACCCGTTGCCCGCCCCTACGAGCGCCTGGTGCTGTTGGTGCAGCGGGAGGTGGGGGAGCGCATCCGCTGCCAGCCAGGGGCCAGCGCCTACTCGGCGTTGAGTGTGCGGATGCAGCTGATGGCCCACTGCCGCAGCGTCTGTGCCGTTCCCCCGCGCTGTTTTCAGCCGCCGCCGCAGGTGCACTCCGAGGTGATCCTGCTGGAGCCCCTGCCAGCTGCCCAGCAGCTGGTGCCGCTGCTGGCCCGCACCGTGGAGATGCTGCTGAAGCGCTGCTTTGCTGCCCGACGCAAGATGCTGCGCAACACTCTGGCGGGCCTGCTCCCGGAAGCCCAGCTGGCTGAGCTGGTGGCAGCGGCGGGTATCAACCTGCAGCAACGGCCCCAGGAGATCGCCCCGTCAGCCTGGGTGGCGTTGGCGGGCGGCTTGAATCAGACCACCACTGTCACTGCGCCCCCTCCCGCCCATGGCTGACCTGTGCGTGCGGGCCCCCGCCAAAATCAACCTGCACCTGGAGGTGTTGGGCCTGCGACCCGACGGCTTCCACGAGCTGGCGATGGTGATGCAGTCGATTGAGCTGGCGGACACCTTGCGGCTGCAGCCCACCGCCGATGCCCGGATCAGCCTGCGCTGCGACCGAGCCGACCTGCCCACCGATGGCAGCAACCTGATCGTGCGGGCTGGCGAGCTGTTGCGGGCCCGTTCGGGGTTTTCCGAGCTGGGCGCCGAGATTGTGCTTGAGAAACGCATCCCCATCGGTGCCGGGTTGGCCGGTGGCTCCAGCAACGGGGCGGCGGCCCTGGTGGGCCTCAATGCCCTGTGGGGGTTGGGCTTTGATGCCGAGACCCTGCAGACGATGGCCGCCGAGCTCGGATCCGACATGCCGTTCTGCCTCGATGGCGGCACCCAGCTGTGCTTCGGCCGTGGCGAGCGGCTGGAGCCGGTGGAGCGCGCGGAGCCCCTGGGTTTGGCGGTGCTGTTGATCAAGCACCCCGAGGTCAGTGTCAGCACCCCCTGGGCCTACGGCCGCTGCAAGGCGATGCGGGGTGATTTTTACCTCCAGGGCGAGCACGACTTTGAGCAACGCCGTCAGGCGTTGCGCCAGGGGCCGCTGCTGCAGGCCCTGCACCAGGGCGCTGCCCTGCCTGCGCTGCGCAATGACCTGCAGGCCGTGGTGGAACCCGAGGTGGAGAGTGTGCGGCAGGGCCTGGCTCTGCTGCGCCAGGCCGAAGGCCCGCTGGCGGTGGCCATGAGCGGATCGGGCCCGAGCCTGTTTGCCATCTTCGCCGGCCTCGCCGAGGCGCAGGCGGCCCAGGCCGGCTTGGCGTCCCAGCTCGAGCAGGCGGGCTTTGAGGCCTGGTGTTGTGGCTTCAGCAACCGAGGTGTCAGCCTGGAGGCGTGAGCGACCCCAATCCCCCGACCGAGTCCGATGCGGCTCCCCGCAAGGGCCCCCTGAGCTTCCTGTCCGGTTCGCTCACCGCCGGGCTGCTGGCCTGGTTTGCCCTGGGCTTGAGCCGCCGGATGGTGAGCTACTACGCCCTGCACCCGCCCAGTTACAGCTCTGCCATTGCCCAGAGCATTGCCACCGCCCTCAAGACCCTGATTGTGGGCATGGCCTTCCTGGCCACCTTCAGCTTTGCCTTCATTGCCGTGGGGTTGGCCCTGGTGTTCGTGCGCAGCCTGGTGTCCGGTTCCGGATCAGCCCCTGTGGAGTCGGGTAAAACTCCCTAACCTCCATCCACTAGCGCCGTCCTATGACCCCCCACGACCTTGGTCTGTTGGTGACGCTGTTGCTGCCCGGCATGCTGCTGTCGGTGCTGCTGCTCTCCACGTTCGCTGCCGGGGGCTGAGGCCACTGCCGCCGCTAGCGGCTGAGATAAGTTGGCGGCACCACCGGTCCTGTGCCGGAATCGCCTTCCCGCCGTGGCAGAGACGCTTCTCTTCAACGCCCTCCGCGAGGCCATCGATGAAGAGATGGCCCGCGATCCGCACGTCTGCGTGATGGGCGAGGACGTCGGCCAATACGGCGGTTCTTACAAGGTGACCAAGGACCTCTACGAGAAGTACGGCGAACTGCGGGTTCTGGACACCCCGATCGCCGAGAACGCCTTCACCGGCATGGCCGTGGGGGCTGCCATGACGGGTCTGCGCCCGATCGTGGAGGGCATGAATATGGGCTTCCTGCTGTTGGCCTTCAACCAGATCTCCAACAACATGGGGATGCTGCGTTACACTAGCGGCGGCAACTACACGATTCCCACCGTGGTGCGTGGCCCCGGTGGTGTCGGTCGGCAGCTGGGGGCGGAGCATAGTCAGCGCCTTGAGGCCTATTTCCACGCGGTGCCCGGCATCAAGATCGTGGCGGTGAGCACCCCTACCAATGCCAAGGGGTTGATGAAGGCGGCGATCCGCGACAACAACCCTGTGCTCTTTTTTGAGCATGTGCTGCTGTACAACCTTTCGGAAGACATTCCCGAGGGCGACTACATCTGCGCCCTGGATCAAGCGGAAGTTGTGCGCGAGGGCAGTGATATCACGATCCTCACCTATTCCCGCATGCGTCACCACTGCCTCAAGGCGGTGGAGCAGCTGGAGAAGGATGGTGTGAGCGTGGAGCTGATTGATCTGATCAGCCTCAAACCCTTCGACATGGACACCATCGCCCGCTCGATCCGCAAAACCCACAACGTGATCGTGGTGGAGGAGTGCATGAAGACCGGCGGCATCGGCGCTGAGCTCATTGCTCTGATCACCGAGAATTGCTTTGACGAGCTCGATGCCCGGCCGATTCGTCTCTCTTCCCAGGACATCCCCACGCCCTACAACGGCGCCCTGGAAAACCTGACGATCATCCAGCCCCACCAAATCGTCGCCGCGGCCCAGCAACTGCTCGCGGGCCAGATCTGAGATGGCCCGCCAACAGGGGTGGTTTGCCCTGATCCTTGCCCTGGCCATCGCGGCCGGAGCCCTGCTGTTCAGCTGGAACAGCCCCTCCACCCCGCTGGGGCAGAGGCTCGGCCTGGATCTCCGCGGTGGCAGCCAGTTGACCCTGCAGGTCCAGCCTGCCGGAGCCATCACCACCGTCCGCAAAGAGCAGCTCGACGCCGTTAAGGACGTGCTCGATCGCCGCATCAATGGGTTGGGCGTGGCTGAGTCGACTCTGCAAACCGTCGGCGACGACCAGTTGGTGTTGCAGCTGCCCGGCGAACAGGACCCCACCCGGGCGGCCACCGTGCTCGGCACCACGGCCCTGCTGGAGTTTCGGGCCCAGAAACCGGGAACGGAGCAGCGCATGCAGGAGCTGCTCACCCTGAAGCGTCAGGCCACGGCCCTGCTGGCGCGCCTGGGCCAGCCCAGCCAGGACAGTGCACCGTCAACCAGCGATTCCCAGCAGGCAGACCCCAGCCAGGCAGACCCCAAGCAAATCGACCGCGAGCAGGTGCAGGCCGATCTTCAGCGGATCAACGTTGACATCGTGGCGCTCTTTGAGCCGGCCAGCCTCAGTGGCAAGGATCTCGTGACTGCTGGGCGGCAGCAGCAGCAGAGCGGACCTGGCTGGGATGTGACCCTCAGTTTCAACAAGGATGGGGGCGACAAGTTTGCCCAGCTCACCCAGTCGATTGCCGGTACAGGGCGCCTGCTGGGGATCGTGCTCGACGGGCGCTCGATCAGCGAAGCCAGCGTGGGCCCTGAGTTCAAGGCGGCCGGCATCACCGGTGGCTCCGCCAGCATCACCGGCAATTTCAGCGCTGAAGAAGCCCGTGATCTGGAGGTGCAGCTGCGCGGAGGCTCTTTGCCCCTGCCGGTGAAAATTCTGGAGGTGCGCACGATCGGCCCCTCGCTCGGCGCCGAAAACATCCGCACCAGCCTGCTGGCTGCCCTCACCGGCCTGTTGCTGGTAGCGGTGTTCATGGTGGTGGTGTACCGCCTCGCCGGCATCGTGGCAGTGATCTCCCTCTCTCTGTATGGCCTGTTCAATCTGGCCGCCTATGCCCTGATTCCCGTCACCCTGACCCTGCCAGGCATTGCCGGATTTATCCTGTCGCTGGGCATGGCGGTAGACGCCAATGTGCTGATTTTCGAGCGGCTCAAGGAGGAGTTGCGCACTGGCAACACCCTCATTCGCTCGATCGACACGGGCTTTTCCCTCGCCTTGTCTTCCATCCTCGATGGACAGGTCACCACCCTGATCAGCTGTATCGCCCTCTTCGCTCTGGGCACCGGTTTTGTCAAAGGCTTTGCGGTCACCCTTGGCATCGGTGTGCTGCTGAGCCTGTTCAGTGCTCTCACCTGCACCCGCACGTTGTTAAGGGTGCTGATGAGTTATCCAGCCCTGCGCCGGATCGATTACTTCATTCCGCTGGCCCAGCGCTCTGAGCGAGTGGCTTGAGTTGACCATGCCCCCCATCCCTGCCCCTTCCTCCACCAGCCGGCCGATGTTCGCCTTCCGCGTCAACCGTCATCGCCGCCGTCTTTGGCTGCTGTCGCTGGTGGCTTTGGTGTTGAGCATCCTTGGGATGGCCCTCAGCTGGACCTCTCCGTCGATCCGAGCCCCACTGCGGCCGGGTCTGGACTTCACCGGAGGCACCCAGATCCAACTCGAGCGGCGCTGCGAGTCCGCTTGCACCCCTCTGACGGTTTCCACCCTGCAGCGGTCGCTCGCTGCCCTGAAGCTGCCCGCCGATGGCGCCAATCCAGCCCCTGCATTGGCTGGGGCTTCGGTTCAGCTGCTGGATGGCGGCCGCTCCCTGGTGGCGCGCACCCCCAGCCTCAGTCCGGATCAGGCCCAGGTGGTGCTGCAGGCGCTCCAGGATCAGGTGGGAGACACGGTGCCCGGTGGTTTGTCCATCGACACGATCGGCCCCACGCTGGGCTCCCAGTTGCTCCAGGCCAGTTTGGTATCGCTGCTGGTGAGTTTTGTGGGCATTTCCCTCTACATCAGTTTTCGTTACGACCGCATCTATGCGGCCCTGGCGTTGTTGTGCCTGGCCCACGACGTGCTGATCACCTGCGGTCTGTTTGCCTGGCTCGGTCTGCTGGCCGGGGTGGAGGTGAACAGTCTGTTCGCCGTGGCCCTGCTGACCATTGCCGGCTATTCCGTGAATGACACGGTGGTGATCTTTGATCGGATCCGTGAGAAGCGGAACCAGCTCAAGGACCTCCCCTTGGCGGATCAGGCCGATGAAGCTGTGATCAGCACACTCACCCGCTCCGTCTACACCTCCCTCACCACCCTGCTACCACTGATCGCCTTGATCTTCTTTGGCGGCAGCACCCTGTACTGGTTCGCGATTGCCCTCAGTTTCGGCATCCTCGTAGGCGCCTGGTCCAGCATCGGGGTGGCACCCACCCTGCTGCCGGTACTGTCCCGTCGCTGACCGTTCACTGCGGAGGCTTGGCTGGGCGATGGTCCCCGTATCGCTGGGCCTGCTGGCCCTGTTGGATCTGCGGGTTGAGTTGCAGTTGCTCCTGGAACACTTCACCTTGGCAGGGTTGGGGGCGGCGATCCGCAGCCATCCGCTGGCGGTGGCGGTGTTGCTGCTCCTGCCCTCGCTCCTGCAGCGCTACCGCGGTCGGCCCAGATAAAGAACTAGGTCCAGCGATCCATCACTTCCTTCACCACCACTTCCTCGCAAAGCACCTGCAGCACCACCACCAGGGGCAGGGCCAGCAACACCCCGGGCAATCCGAGCAGGGCCCCTAGGCACAGCTGGGCGGTGAGGGCCACGGTGGGCAGCAGATTCACCGTGCGACGCAGCAGCACCGGCGTCAGCAGAAAGGCCTCGGCGTTTTGGAGCACCACCCGCAACACCAGCACCTGAATCATCTTGGCCGGCGAAACCAGCAGGGCCAGGGCCAGGGGCAGCAGGGTGGCAGCGGTGGGGCCGATGGTGGGAACGAAGGTGAGCAGGCCGCAGATCAGGGCGCTCAGTAGCGCCAGGGGCACCCCCAGCAGCGCCAGCCCCGCCCAGGTGAGCAGAAACACGCTCACGGCGGAGAGGGTCATGCCGGCCAGCCAGCCTCCAAGGGCCTGGCGGGATTCGCTCAGCAGGTGGCCCATCTGGAGCCGCAAGAAGCTCGGCGTCAGCGCCACTACAACCTTCTGGTGACTGCGCGGATCCAGCGCCAGCAGGATGGCCAGCAAGGCCATTAACACCAGTTGGATCGACGTGTTGGCGGCCCCGCCGGCAAACCCCAGCAGCTGGCTGCCGAGGGGTTGCAGGTTGTCCCAGGTGCCCAGCTCCATCAGCTGGCGCTCCAGGCCGGGCAGCCAACGCACCTGACCGGCGAGGTCGGCCAACCTTTGGGCGAGGGCCGGCAGCAGCTCCGAGAGTTGGCTGATCTGCTGAAGCAGTTCCGGCAACAGCAGTTGGGCCAGCAGCCCACCCACCAGCACCAGGGCCACCAGCACCAACACCAGGGCGGCGGGCCGGTTCAGCGGTAGCAGGCGCCGCAGAAGTGTGATGGGCACATCGAGGGCCACGGCCAGCACCACCGCGCCAAACAGCACCAGCAGCACCCAGCGCAATTCCCAGCTGAGCAACCCCAACACGATCAGGGCCAGAGCCCCCAGCACCGTGCGGCCGTTCATGGGGTCAAGGGGCCAGCCGGTGGCGTTTCCATGGATCCAGGATGTCGTGGATCAGCAGGTCGCGCACGATCACCTGCAAGCACACCGCCAGGGGCAGGGCGAGCAGCAGGCCGAGGGGGCCGAACACCACCGTGAACAGCAGCTGGGCCGTGAGGGTGAGACCGGGCAGCAGCCGTAGTTGGTGGTGCATCACCGACGGGGTGATGAGGTAACTCTCGAGATTTTGCACGGCGACATAAAGCACCAGCACCGCTGCAGCTTTCCACGGGGCATCCAGCAGGGCCACCGACATCGGAAAGAGGGTGCTGAGGGTTGGTCCCACGTTGGGAATGATGTTGAGCAGCCCCGCCAGTAGCGCATTGGCGGCCACCAACTTCACACCCAGCAGGCTCAGGCCGATGGCCGCCAGGGTGCCCACACACAGGGAGCTGATCAGCACTCCCACCATCCAGGCACTCAGGGCCTCGCCGCATTGCACCAGCACCTGGCGGAAACGGCGCCGGTAAAACGAAGGCACCAGCAACACGGCCACCTCGCGATAGGCGACGGGTTGCACCGCCACCATCAGGGCCACTGCAAATACAAACAGGGTTTGCAGCAAGCCGGTGCCGAGACCACCAGCCAGCCCCACCAGTCGCAGGGCGCCGGACCCCAGGCTGCCGCCCAGACCAGACGACAAGCCGCTGGATGCGTCGGCTCCGCCGATCAGGCCATTGCGCAGCCAGGACAATCCGCCTTCTCGATTGCCGTAAAGCATCTGGCTCACCCGAGCCAGGCCATCACGCAGCAGCTCCAGGAGGGTTTCGGCGGCCGCCGGCAATTTGCTCAGCAGCTGGCTGAACTGGTCGACGAACGGGGGAATCACCGCCGTGGCCACCACCGCCAGCAGCAGGGTTGCCGTGCCCAGGCTGAGCAACAGGGCAACTGGACGGGAGCAGCGCAGGCGGGTCTGGATGGCACCCACGAGGGTGCAGAGCGCCATCGCCAGGACCACGGCAGCAAACAGATGCATCAGGCTCTGGCGCAGGTTCCAGAGCAGCACCAGGGCTGCCACCAGCGCCAATAGCCCCAGCCATTGGCCGAATTTCAAGGGATCAGGCCTCGTCCTGCTCCGCCTGATCTTCGCCCTTGTTGTTCGAGAAGCCGAGATCGTGACTGTCGGCGTAACGCTGGGCAAAGCGCATGAAGCGGTCGAAGTCTTCGGTGCTCTTCCAGGTGTAGGTGCACTCGAGGGCGCTGGCCTTGCCATTGACAAAGCGGGCCTTGACCTCACGGGTCACCAGCTCGCCCTCCTCATCCACCAGGAACATGCCGGTGATGTCTCCCATGCTCTCAGGGGCGAGGGCGTCGGGTTCTTCGAACACGAACAGGGCCTGACCGGTGCGGCCATCGCGGGAGCGGGTTAAGCGGATATCGGGCACGACCGGCTCATCCACCCCGCGGAAGAACTGAATGGCGGCGCCCATGGCAAGCGGGGACAAAAATCAATCCTAGGAGCCTGTCGCACATTCCAGCAGGCACAGCTTCCCCTCTCCCCGTTGCTTGGGGGTGAGCTCGGAGGGTTGCTCTTTGCAGGGGCCTGAGCGGCCCTGAGCAGTGCTCCCTCCCTCAGCTTGC